>CAYJDN010000153.1:0-1611 GCA_964368925.1 uncultured Desulfovibrionaceae bacterium
TGATGCAAGATGTTATGAGAAATTTATAAATGATATGAATAGTATATCATAAATTTAATAGAAAGGAGTTTAGGCGGAAGAGGTTTTGATTGTGAGGAATTTATAAAGTGTATCGAGAAATATGAGGAGAGGTATGCAACAAGTAGTTTTATTTCCAGAACATTTAGGCAGTTTACGTGCAATTTGCACAAAATTTAGGAAATCACGTGATACAGTAAAAAAATGGTATGCAGATGGCGCACCTATTGGCTATGACGGCTATAAGTTTTGCGCTGAATACAATCAACTACAGCATTGGTTGGTCGAAAAGGATAAAGATAGAAATTTTGTCTATAAGGAAAATAAAGAAAATCGTGCATAATAGCACAAAAATAAACTATTAAAAATTAAAATGTTTTTGGAAGAAATTTCAGAAACATTTTTTTTTAGATATATCTGAAATTTGGCTATATCACAAAAAACAAAAGAATTAATTTAGATACATAGCCTAGCTAGTGTCGGAAAATATGAATTTTCGCATTATATCAAGGAAGATAAAAGAGCTTTGAAGGAGTTTATTAAAACATAAATGACTGAAAAAACTCTTGAAATCTGATGATGAGAGAATAGAAAAGGCAATTTTGACGACACTACTTAGAAAAACTATGTCAATTACCTACAAAAAAAACTTATGCGTCTACGTGCGCCTATGTGCGAACCATCAAAAAAGCTGTGCTATAAGGCAATTGTGAGGAAGAGATGCAGAGGTAATCTGTATTGAGAATTTGGAGTTTGAATGTTTGCAATGAAAATTTGACTTCATACATTGCAAGATTATTAAGGGGAATTTTAGTGAATAGTTTAGAGTAAAATAAGAAAAACGAGGGTGTTATGCAAGAAAGAATAAATGCGTCAAATAGGTTTTCTACTCAAATTGAAGAAAAAGAAAGCACAGCCATACAAAATGAAATGAAAAAAGAAAGCTTTTTTTATAAATATGAAGAGAGTTTTGAAAAAGCCTATACACAATTAGAAAAAGCAGAAGGCGGACTTGTTGACCACAAAAACGATCCAGGCGGAGTAACTAAATATGGCATTTCACTCAGATTTTTAGAAGATTACTCAAAAACAGAAAATGGACGCAATGTATTAAATGCGCTAAAAATTTTTACAATTACAAGAAATTCAATCGTGCAATTAAAAAATGAGCAAGCAAAATATATTTTATATAATGCATTTTGGATTTCACCACAAATCAATTTGCTTCCAAAACATTTAGCAATAGTTGTGTTTGATTTTGCAGTAAATAGTGGATCTTATTATGCAATTCGCCTTTTACAAAAAGCAATAGGAGCGCAAATAGACGGCATTATTGGAAAGGAAACAATTATAAAATCAATGCTTTCATGTGCATCAATAAGAAAAGAAAAAATAATAATAAAATTTTTGCTAGAAGAAAGAATCAAATATTATATGCGCTTAGCAAAATCAAAACCAGCAATGCAAGTTTTTCTTAAAGGGTGGTTGGCAAGGGTGGAAAATTTACGAATATATCTTAATCAAGAGATTAACAAAATATAATAAAAGGAGCTACTTATGTTTGAATCATTCATGGAAAATTGGGAATTATTA
>CAYJDN010000153.1:1621-5269 GCA_964368925.1 uncultured Desulfovibrionaceae bacterium
ATTGACTTCAATTATCGCTGTATCGGCTTTTTTATGTGCATTTTTAGATGCGCCAAACGATGAATCTTCTTCAATTTATAAAATAATTTACTCTATTTTGAATTATTTAGCCTTCAATGTGAATAAGGCAAAAAATGAAGAAAAATAAATTGCTATACATTCGAGGTGTCAATGAATAGGGGTATAATTGAAGTTCTTTCAGGAATTATAGGAGCAATTAGAATAGTTTATGAGAAAATCCAAAAGAAAAAAGCTGTTGATTATCGTGCTTCTATTAATAATGATGCTTCCAGCGTGTTCATTGAGAAATTTGGGGGAAAGTCAAAGCAAGAGAGTGTCGCCTCCACTTCCCCCAATACTCGAATCGAGCAAAATAATAATTCTTGATGGTGTACGTGGAATTTTTATAAACGAAGAAGATACGAAAGAATTGTTGATTTGGATATACGAGCTGGAAAAGTAAACAAAAAGGATAGGTTGTAGCTATGTTAGGTGAAAATACTCAACAAAATAATCAAAAAAAATTATCTGTGCGACATGAACTCTTTTGTAATTACCTTTTTGCTGGCGATAGTCAAAGTGAAGCTTATCAAAAAGCCTATGGAATTACACATAAAAATCCTGCCATTGCTAAATCTGCTTCACGTTTGGCGAGTAAGACTGAAATTATTCATAGACTTGAAGAAATGCGCCAAAAAATGCGTGAAGAAATACACGATGAATTACTAGCTACTGCTTTGTGGACGAGAGATAAGGCTGTAGAAGTATTGATGAAAATTATAGAAGAGGGCAATCCTGTTTCAACTTTAAATGCTGTAAAGCAATTGAATGCAATGTATGGCTTTAATACGGCTGAAGCAATAGAAAATGATGAAGAAAACAATTCAATTGAAATTCATCTTGTGCCAATAAAAAAAGGAAAAAATCTAAAAGAAAATAGCAATATACAAAATGAATAAGATGAAGGTGAGCTATGTTAACTCAAGTCGATTTTAGTGAATCATTTAAGGGACTTTTTGATCCATACCGTTATAAAATATTTTATGGAGGCCGTGGCGGAGCGAAATCATGGCACTTTGCCATCGCTCTTATCCTTTTAGCTTGCAAAGAAAAAAAACGTATACTCTGCACAAGAGAATACCAAAGCTCAATTAATGAATCGGTACAAAAATTACTTGTTGAAAGCATAGAAAGACTCAATTTAACAAACAATTTTACGCATACTGAAAAAAAGATCGTGTGTAAAAATGGTTCAGAATTTCTCTTTCATGGATTAAAGCATGATATAAATAAAATTAAATCTTTAGAAAATATTTCAATATGTTGGGTTGAAGAAGGACATTCTGTAAGCAAAAAATCATGGGAAACGCTCATTCCAACTATACGTAAAGAGGGTTCAGAAATTTGGGTATCTTTTAATCCTGAAAAAGAAGAAAACGACACTTATCAAAGGTTTATTGTTCATCAAAAAGATAATTCATTAGTAAAGAAAGTAGGTTATAGAGATAATCCTTGGTTTCCAGAAATTGTAAGAAAAATGATTTTGAGGCTTATTTGAATATTTGGGAGGGGGAATGTTTAAATACTTCAGAAAAACAAATATTTAGGAATAAATATGAAATCATTCCTTTTGAGAGTCCTCATGAGGCAGCATTTTATCATGGAGCAGATTGGGGTTTTGCGGTTGATCCTACTGTATTAATTAGAGCTTTTGTACAAGAAAATACACTTTATGTAGATTATGAATCCTACGGGCTTGGGGTGGAGCTTGATAAAACGGCAGAACTTTTTGAACATATACCAACTGCTAGAAAATTTCCAATAAAAGCAGATAGTTCAAGGCCTGAAACAATACAATTTATGAAGAAACGTGGTTTTAATATTTCGGGCGCAAAAAAGTGGGGTGGAAGCGTATTAGATGGTATTGGAATTCTAAAGTCATTTGATAAAATTGTAATACATACTTGGTGTATTCATAGAGCAGAGGAAGCCAAACTCTATAGCTATAAAACAGATTCTAACACAGGCAGAATATTACCATATATAGAAGATGCGCATAATCATTGTTTTGATGCATTAAGATATGCTTTGGACGATTATATAAAGGGGCGAATTCCCATGAAATTTAGAAAGTAGAAATATAAAGGCGAGTATATGAAAAAGAAAATGAAATTTTGCAAAAGTGAAAATGACATGCAGATTGACGCTTCAAATAGCAAAGAGGCTTTTATTTCTTTGCATGCGCAAACTTTAGGGAAAAACAATAGCTTACAAGAAGAGCATAGTTTAGCTTTAGACAATGCACTCCCCCAAGATTTTTATGATTTTGCAGCGCATTCTTATGAAAATTCGATGTTTTTGGGCTATCCATTTTTGGAAAAAATTGCACAAAATGCATTAATCAGCGCTGGAGTAGAAACTTTAGCTGATGAAATGACACGTCAATTTATTTCTCTCTATTCTCATAAAGATAAAGATGGGCAAGGCCTTTGCAAAGAGCAAATTGAAATTCTTACTAAAGATTTACATTTGTTTGAAGTTCAAGATATTTTTAGGCAAGCTGCTGAAAAAATTGGCTATTATGGTGGTTGTCTTCTTTTTATTGATAATGGAACACCAAAAAATTTATTACACAGCCCTTTATTATTGGATAAGGCTACATTTAAGGCGAACTCTTTGAAATCATTTAGGATTATTGATCCTATTAATTGTAGCCCAGGTCGTTATAATTCCACAGAGCCATTGAGGGCGGATTATTTTGTGCCTTCAACTTGGTGGGTGCAAGGTCAAGAAGTGCATGCTTCTCGTTTCTTACATTTTGTAGGTAAGGAAGCGCCATTATTGTATAAGCCTATGTATAATTTCTTTGGTGTTCCTATTGCGCAAATGGCTTGGGATTATGTTGTGCATTTCACTAAAAGTAGGGAAGCGGCCGCAAGATTATTGACAAAATTTTCGCTGACGGCGTTAAAGACAAATATGTCTGGTGCATTAGCAGGCGAGGGCACAAGTTCTTTAGATGCTAGGCTTTCATATTTTACTGAAAAGCAGAATAATAATGGTATTTTTGCAATTGATAAAGAGCAAGAAGATTTAATTAAATTAGATACTTCTTTAGCTGGGTCAACGCAAATTGTGCATCAAGCTTTAGAATTACTTGCAACAGTTTTCAGAATACCTGCTGTGAAATTGCTTGGTATTTCTCCTAGCGGCTTTAATGCTACTGGCAAAAGCGATATACATAATTTTTATGATTATTGTGCTTCAATGCAGGCAAAATATTTACAAGCAAATATGTATAAAATATTGAAAATATTACAATTAAATCGGTTTTCTACTATAGATTCTAGCATACAATTTTCATGGCTTCCCTTAGGTGAAGAAGAAAAGAAAATGCAGGCAGAAATTGAGCAAATAAAGATAGATACCATTTTAAGTCAATTTGATAGAGGTATTATCAATAAGGAAGAAGCGAGAAATTTAATTAAAAAAGATTAGCAATATTAGAGGTTTATTATGAAAATAGCATTAGACACAAAAAGTAAAAGACATATAGATGAAAATGGTTTCTTGCATGTTGAAATTTCAAATATAAGTAAAGAATGTGTAAGCCCTTATTATGGTTATGAAATTCCAAATTATAAGCAA
>CAYJDN010000154.1:0-5264 GCA_964368925.1 uncultured Desulfovibrionaceae bacterium
TCTCCGCCACATTAAGCTATAGTAATATCAATATATTACGAATAAAAAAGACGCATTGGCTTGCGTCTTTTTTTATGCCTAAATTCTAGGATTTTTGTTTTTTATATATACTTTTATAGTAATAAATTTTTGAGCATTTCAACATGTAGTTAGGAATATTTAATTCTATCTACAATTGCAAAAAACAAACTACTTCCTCAACTTAGCTTCTCAATATAATTTCAATTTCGTCTTTACTAAGTCCAGTATTTTTAGCAATTTCTTCGGTACTTTGTCCTTTTTTCTTTGCATTTTGAATAACTTCTCGCAAGAACTGTGGGGAACGGCTGATGCCTTCGGCTTGAATAAGTAATTTTTGTAAATGTTCTATTCTATTTTCAATTTTGGGTAATAATGCACTTAACATTTCTTGTCTTTGTGCAAAAGTGGCGACAAGTTCTTGTTCTAAGCTTGCATTTCTGTAAATTTTTTCAAGCAAATCTTCTTGATTTTTTTGTAGATTATTGATTATTTCTTCTGATTTTTTCAAGCGAGAGAAAAAGCTAAGTACAAGACCTATAAGCACAATCTCAGCCACTGTGAGCAATATTATTATATAAATAGACATAGACAATTATACCTTAAGATTTAGCAAATTTCCGACAAGAGGATCGTGATGAAGGACATTTTCTTCTTGAATTTCTTCATTGTCTTCTTCATCTTCTGAAAATTCTTGAAATTGATTTTCATTATTTTCTTCTTCGTCACGGATTTTATGAGCGACTTCAGAAGAAGAGAGTTCACTTATTTGTCCTGATTCAAGGCTCACTTTATCGAGAGCATCTTCTTCTATAATTGCTTGCGCCATTTCATCAGCAAAATTAGCACTTTGCGCAACTTTATTCACCGACTGCGCCTGAACATGCGCTACGACTGTAGTATTTATGATACCACTTCTATCAACGACCATATTTACAGGGTTTATACTAGACATATTCCCTCCTTCATACATACATATAAAGCTATTCTAATTGGTTGAATTATTTTGTTATATAGCTATCGTAAAGCACGTCCGTGAGCTGATCTTTTTTGAGCAATCTATTTACAAGTGTGAGCATACCTTCTTTGATGAGTGGAAAATTTTCATGGTTTGTGAGTAATTTATAATCTCTTGCTGCCAAATAATAGTAGATAGTATCTCGAATTTCTGGAATATTCGCTTGTATTTCTTTATAAAAGGCTTCATCGCCAGTAACAAGTGCAAAATTACACACAAGAAATATGGTTTCATTATTGTCATCTTTCATTTCAATCCAAAATGGATCTAAATTTTCTGTATAAACAGGCGGCCCTTGTGGTTCTTTAAATTCTTCAACAATCACGACAAAGGGTTCTAAGTCCATATTAGGGCCTTCTGGTTCTGCCGCTTCTTCTTCTACTACTTCTTCAACTTCTTCGACTACTTCTGTAGGTTCTTCGCTTTCGCCGCCGCCTAAAAGAAATAAGGCCGCAACAGCACCACCGATTATTATGAGTGCTATAGCGGCTATAATTATAATTTTCTTTTTTGTAAGATTAAGCTGAAATTTTTTCTTCTTATCTTTTGATTCTTCTTCTTTTTCTTCTTCTTCAGTTACTTCAGGTTCTTCTTCTTTTTCTTCTTCTAAAAAAGGAGCTTCATCTAAATCAAGTTCTACTTTTCTTTCATCAGAAGCATTTGCATTTGCCTTTTGCACTGCTGCATCGGCTTTTGCGTCTTCTTCTTCATCATAATCGCTTTCGTCATTATCGTCTTGATTAATTGCATTATCTTCATTTGCAGAATTAAAATCAAGGTCATCGTCTTCTAAATTAGAAGAGCTATTGCTGACAATTTCTGTGTCATTTACGGTTTTTTCATCGACTTGTGACACGACAACTCCTGATGCAAAAAGAATCTAAAACGAAAGATTATGGGAAAATCTTATCGATTTTTTGTTTTAATACTTCAGAGGTGAAAGGCTTAACAATATAGTTAGACACGCCAGCTTGCACTGCTTCCAAAATATTTTCTTGTTGTGCTTCGGCTGTTACCATAAGGAATGGAGTTTTTTCTAAATGATCAGTAGAGCGAACCTTACGCAAAAGTTCAATACCTGTCATAATTGGCATATTCCAATCTGAAACAATAAAATCAATTTTTTCTTTATTGATTATTTCCCAAGCAGTAGAACCATCATCGGCTTCAATAATGTTCATAAAACCTAATTGTCTTAGGATATTTTTTACAATACGACGCATAGTAGAAAAATCGTCGACAACTAAAACTCTCATATTAGGATCAAAGCCCATAATACACCCCATGATTTATTTTATAAGGAATCTTGATACTGCCCTTCAAAGGCTTTTCGTAAACGAGCGATTGCTTGCGTGTGTAGCTGTGAAACTCGTCCTTCTGTAATGTCCATTACTTCTGAAACTTCACGCATGCTAAGCTCATCTGTGTAGTAAAGAGATAATACCAACTTTTCTCTAGGTGTCAAGACATCAATCATGCCTGCTACCTTATCAACTAATTGACCAAAAGCGGTATTTTTGTACGGATCTTCTTCATTATTTGCTCCACCATCGCTTGCAATATAATCTTGAATAGATTCAAGAGGCACGCAAAGCTGATTTTGCAAAGCTTCAAGTCCAGCGGTGACATTTTTTTCGGTAAGCCCTGTAAGTGAGGCAATTTCTTCCACACTTGGGGTTCTACCATGTTCGCTTTCGATTTTCCATACGGCTTGATTGATTTCACGTACTTTTGAGCGTAGTGAACGTGGGAACCAATCGAGTCTACGTAATTCATCTATCATTGCGCCACGAATACGACTTTCAGCATAAGTGTCGAAACGGATAGCGAATTGCGGTTTGAACTTTCCTAAGGATTCTAGTAGCCCAAGAGTACCCGCACTTATAAGCTCGCTTAATTCAATATGTTTTGGCAATTTTGCCTTCATACGATTAGCAATAAAGCGGATTTTGGGTGCATAATGGCGCACAATGCTTTCTTGATCTCTGTGGTTGAACTCTGGCCAAGCTTTTACACCTTGTTCAAGTTCTTCCCAAGCAAGAAGTTTTCCATTTTCTACTTTTGATTCTACTTTCTCTTCAAGATTTTCTATATCTAGCTGTTTTGACTTATAAAAGATTGCTTCTTTACCTTCTTCATCACGAATTATGGAAACGCTATCTTCGTCATAATCATCTAGGATAAAATTTTCTTCAAAATCAGTATCATCAAATTCCTTATCTTGTCCGTTTTCAAATTCGTCGTCATAATTTTCATCTGATTCTTCTCCTATTGCTGGAAATTCAGCATTAAAGGCTGCCAAATCAAAGGAAGCATTTGACTTATCATTATTATCGTCATTATTATTTTTTTCTTTACCTTGTTTTGCTTTTGCAATGAGTAAGGCTGCTTCATCTTCTAAAGTTGTAGGCGTATTTATACTAATAGCATCAAGATTTTCTTGTTCGATGCTTTGTTCTACCGCATTTTGATAAACGGCGTATTGCTTATTTTTTTTATTCATAGCAACCTACTTTTGTTAAATACTATGTGTTTCTAAACAGAAGACTTTTCCAGAAAAATTTTATATTGCCATCAATTTCTTGTGGCGGAGTGATAGCCTCAATATGCTGTGCAATTTTATAAACAGCAAGTGAAGCTGGTGATTTTTGATGCAAAGCACAGAAAGGTTTTTGCTGTATAACTGATTTTCTCACATTTGCATCTTGCGGGATAAAGCTGAGATAATCGAGTGAAACATTTTCAAGAAAGTGGTCACAAGCGCTGCTTAGGCGTGAGAACACATCTCTTGCTTGAAATTGATCTTTAGCCATATTTACAACTACTTTGAAGTTGGAAATATTGTATTGTGTTTTCAATACTTTAATTAATGCGTAGGCATCAGTTAAAGAAGTGGGTTCAGTGGTGAGCACAATCAATCTTTCTTGTGCTGCAACATTGAAGTAAAGAACATTATCATGTATTCCTGCGCCCGTGTCAACTATGAGATAATCAATTTTATTTTCTAAGCTATCCATGCTTTCTAAGAGGGTCATTTTCTGCCCTGCGTTTAGGTTTAGCATGTCATTTACACCAGAAGAAGCTGGAAGAATTGAAAAATTATAAGGTGTTGGATAGAGGACTTCTTCAATGCTTGCTGATCCATCGAAAAGATTAAGCAAGGTATTTTGCGGAGTAAGTCCTAAGAGTACATCAACATTTGCAAGCCCTAAGTCGGCGTCAAGTAAGACTACTCTTGCCCCTTTACGAGCGAGCGAATAAGCAAGATTGACTGATAAATTTGTTTTACCCACGCCACCTTTGCCTGAGGTGACTGATAATACTAAGGGTGATACACTCATAATTGACTCCGCTTTATATCAAGTATCTTCTAAGAAGATTTTGAAGGTAATTGAGATTTCAAGATAAGTCGCCACACATGATTAGCTTCGGCAGGCATCATACTTTCGTATAAATCACTCCCATAAGAAAGTGTACTTATAGGCAATTGTGATTGCGCTGCAACATTTACTAATGCGCCGTATTGCGAACTTTCGTCTAGCTTTGTCCATATAATACTTGTAGGAAAAGCACTTTGGTATTGTTTTAGGAAAGCTTTGAGCTGTGAAGATGAGTAAAGAGGACTAAGGCAAATATGGCAAGCAATATTTTGCTTTATCTGCGCTATTCCTAGATTTACCAATTTTTCTTCTAAACTCTCGTTCCTATTGAGGGCTTTTGTATCAATAAAGACAAAATCGTAGTCGATTGTTTTCTTTATTGCCTGCACAAGGCTTTGCTTATCCACGGCATCAATAAGAGTGAAACCAGATAAATCAGCAAAATGCCTAAGCATAAGCCTGCCATTACCACGTAGACTGTCGGTATTTATGAATGCTATTTGTGCATCTGACTTTTGTGAACGCAAGTGTAATGCAAGGCGCAATGCGGTAATTGTCTTACCTACTCCATAAGGACCAACGATGACTTGCAAGTGTTGTTGCCAAGAGCCTTTATATGGCTCATAGCTTTTAATCGGTACTGCTTCTGCGAGTGCTGAAAGCAAGGAATCTTTATGCTTTGGTTTTGTGACTTTATGGTAGAGATCTACCACAACATCATTTTCCACACCCTCTTGCTGTAAATACTCTAGTGCCACTCTTTGTCTTGGGCTAATATTGTCCCAATCTAATGAGGGCTGCATAAGGGCATAGACATGATTTCTAAATCTATCCCATTCCTTATGCCA
>CAYJDN010000155.1:0-5263 GCA_964368925.1 uncultured Desulfovibrionaceae bacterium
CTTCTATCGAATTTAATGAAATTGATTGGTACATTGAAAAACATGCCGAAGTTAGAATATTCCACACCAAAATCGTCAAGTTCAAAGATGAAGCCCTTTTCGATAAATTCATTCATTACTTTTATAGTTTTTTGAATATCTTTGGCAAAAGTTCTTTCTGTGAGTTCGATTTTTATCATTTCAGGCGACAAATTATAGCGCTTTACAATTTCTAACACTTCGTCTTCTGCATTGTTTTTCATAAGATGCACATAAGGGAAGTTTACCGAAATAGAGCGCACTTGTAAATCTTCACCATAGGTGTCGAGTAATTTTCTATAATCTGCGCAAACTAATTCTAACATCATTGTTGTGATTTTTAATATCATTCCTGTTTCTTCGGCAATAGGAATAAATTCAGCAGGCGAAATAAAGGGCTCATCACTAGGTTTGAAGCGAATGAGCGCTTCTGCCATAGGAAAAGTTTTTTCATTTACTGAATAAATTGGCTGATAATAAGCTTCAAAGCCATTATTTTCTATAGCATTTTTTAATCTTTCAATGATGTAATGCCTGCGTTTCATCAATTCTGGAATAGATGCATCAAAAATAGTATTTTGATCTTCTGGATTTTTCTTCAATAAATAAATGGAATAATCCATGGCTGAAACTAGTTCTTCGGTCTTTGTGCCAAAGCGTGGGTGCTCAATTCTTGCTATAATAATATCAAGCATAAATTGAATATCATCAATAATATATGGGGCTTGTAATTCTTTCCATCTTTGTTCTAAATTTTGGATTGCTTGCGTTTCTCCATGAGGAAGCAAAATGGCAAATTCATCGCCTGAATATCTAAAAACATATTTTGAAGGCAATATATGTCTTAAACGTAATGCAAATTGCTCAAGTAAAGTGTCGCCAAAAAGTAAACCATTTCGCTCGTTTATGCCTTTGAAATTTCTAAGGCTAAAAACAACAAGTGCAAAAGGAGTTTCCGACTTACACAATTTTGTCATTTGTATTGTAAGTGTTTGGCGGTTGTAAAGCTCGGTGAGTGGGTCAGTTGTTCTAGATACGTTTTGGACATAGAAATGTATGACTAAAGCACCACAAACACTTGCAATTCCAGATAATTGCACTGATGGAATGAAGAGCTGTGTGCAGAAAATTAAAGTCGCAATTAAAAGATTTAAGCAAATTACAAGAAGTGCATTTCTTTGCGGAGTTTTAAAGTGCTTTAATGTAAAATATATTATAAGCCCGTAATATATTAAGGCAATCACATAAGTTATTCTAAAATATTCGCCACGAATATAGCCTTCAGTTGGGGAAATAGTGAATATAAGTCTATGTATGCCATTTGTAGCAATAATCACACAATATATGGCATAAGGAAGCCAAGCCCACACATATTGCTTGAAAAAATTAAATTTCTGATTTTTGTAATGCATGAGGGTGATGGCATAATAAAGCGCCATCGTGGCCGCAATTGAGGCCGTGAAAAAGTAGAGATATTTAAATATATCAGTTATGATAAGTGGAACAATGGTATAATGGTCGGTAGTCCATAATGAAACTAAAGTAATGATAATTGCAGCTAAGGTTGCGATATAAAACCATTTTAACGCACTATACCTAGTTGACATTTTATTATCATCTAATAAAAAGCTCGTCATAGAAATACAGACGACTAATAAGGCTGCTACTTCTGCGGCTAGGTTGTAAAATGGCATAATACCTCCAAGGAATATACCGACTCTTGGGAAATATACTGCCTTTTTTTACGATAAAAGTCAATCCAATAAATAAAAAGTAAGATAATAGATTCTTTGCAAAAGTAATATGAAATTTCTAATGAATAGGGTGTGTTATGTGTGTTTTATAATAATGATAAAAAAGAATTTTTGTAAATTATTTATTTTTGTAACTTAATGTTTATGTAAAATGCTATAAGTGTTATATTCTTCAAACAATGTGTTTAAATAAGAAAAAGGAAAAAGCAATTCCTTATGAAATAGGCTCTTTCCTTTTATTGTATGTATATACTAATTTTTGATAAAGGTAATACTTTATGATGTTATGGACGCACGCTACCGCCGCCACTTACGTCAATTGTTTCACCTGAAACATAGTTTGAGTCATCACTTGCTAAGAACACGACAACACGGCCGATGTCCATTTCAGGATCACCAATACGGCGAAGTGGAATACTGTTGATGCTGCGTTGATAGTCTTCTGGGAAGTGCTCTTTCCATTTGATCACACCAGGAGTTTCAGCAAATGGGCAAATTACGTTTGTGCAAATTCCATATTGCCCCCATTCATTACACGCAACACGAGAAACGTTACGAATTGCGCCCTTAGCCGCAGCATAAGCTCCTTGTGTTTGCTGGCCTTTAAGAGCCGCTCCAGAACCAAAGTTGATGATTTTTCCGTGACCACTTGCTTTGAGGTATGGGAAACATTCTTGCATATAGTAGAAAGTGGCGAAGAAGCCAGATCCCATTGATAATGCAATATCTTCATCTGTTGTATCTTCTAAAAGTACTTGGCGTGAAGCGTGCGCACTGTTGACAATAATATCAACGCCGCCAAACTTTTCTACTGTTTTAGCAACTACATTTTTTACTTGCTCACGAACTGCGCCATCGCATGCTACAGCTAGCACGTCAAAATTTGGATTTTCTGCATTGAAATATTCAAGCGCACCAGCAAGAATTTCATCGTTCAAATCTGTAACTACAACTTTTGCCCCCTCTTTAAGAAAGGCCATAGATATTCCTCTGCCAATACCGCCGCCACCGCCTGTAACGATTGCGACTTTGCCGTCTAAACGTCCCATAAAGTCTCCTTAAATCGAATTAAAATTATAAAATTTTATTAAAAGTTATAATATATTCCAAGCGATGTCAAGGAAGTGAAATTAAACACTAACTATCTTTTCTCTTTTGTAATTCTAAATCATATTTTTTTTATTTTGCATAATAATTTACATATAAATAAATCCAAATTTTAATAATAAAATCAAATACAAATAGTATGTAGAAAATTATGTTTGTATAAGAAATGCTTTACAAAGGAAGTTATATTGGATAGCATACATCAAGGTGTTTTTTACTTTAGCTATAATACGAAATCTGACGTTCAACCTTTAATCAAGGTATTAAAAAATGAAAATTCAATCTCAAGAAAATCCACATATTGATGTTAGATTCAATATAGCAAGTTATGAGCAATATTTAAAAGATAATGAGATTTATAAATTCAATAAAATTTGCATGACGGAAGTTGTTAATGCAGATATGATGATTGCTTGTTTTGACGAAGAAAAATATTATAAAACAAGTGCCGAAATTCTTGCAATGGGCAATGCCGCTTATAAAATGATGGGTATAGATCACCTCATTCACGTTTATATTCATTCTTATAAAACTTTTATGGCCGTTGCAAATGATGAAATGAGTGATGAAGATTTTTATAAGCTTATGAAAACAAATCACGAGCAATATGAACTAATTAGAGGGCAGGAAACTGGATTAGGTGGTGTTTCACGTTTTGCAATTGCCTTTGGTGATAATTTGGTTAATCGCTGTGTAAGTGCGTATTATGTCAATAAAGATTTGCAAAACAACTTTATTGAAGTTTCAAATGAAAAAGAAATGCTCGAAAAAGAACAAAATCAACGTGTTAAGATTTTTGATTTAATCTCGAACGCTCTTGAAAATGATAGAGTAGTCCCTTATTTTCAAGGCATATACGATAATCGAACAGGCAGTATAAAAAAATATGAAGCTTTGATGCGAATAATTGATGAAGATGGCAAAGTTTACGCTCCAGGACATTTTTTGGCTGAATCAAAAAATCTTAAACTCTATCTATCTTTAAGTAAAACTTTAATTGATAAAGCTTTGAAATTATTTGAAAATAAAAATATCCAACTAAATATAAATCTTTCTCTACATGACATTCAATCTGATGAATTTAGACAATGGCTTTTAGAAAGAATAATGCAGCATCCAATTCCAGAAAGAGTGACTATTGAATTTGTTGAAACTGAAAACTATTGTGAAAACAACTATTTATTTGAGTTTTTATTAAAGGCAAAAGAATTAGGTTGTCGTATTGCCGTTGATGATTTTGGCGTGGGTTATGCCACTTATTCTTCAATTATGGCACTAAGACCACATGTAATCAAAATTGACGGCGATATTATCAAAACTTTGGCAACAAATGAAGATAGCAGAATTATTTTAAATTCAATATGTTATATGGCTCGTTTGATTGGAACAGAAACCGTAGCTGAATTTGTTGAAAATGAAGAAATCCAAAATATTGTTATACGATTTAATGTTGACTATTCACAGGGTTATCATTTTAGTAAACCAATGCCAATAGAGGATATTGTTGATCTAGAAACACAGCCTAGATGTTGATTTTGCTATAGAATCTTTGTTGGTTGAAAATATAAAACTTCTCAAGCACCAAAACGGCCAGAACCATGCCCCATACGATTGACGTCAGCTTCTTCAAAAGAATCAAGCACATACAAGCGAATTTTATTACTTCTAGGAAATTCACGTTTTAGTAAAGTTTTTAATAATTTTTTGACTTTTTCAGTACTTTGTTCTTCCCAATTTTCTTCATGGAAACCACGCTCTATAACGGTATAGCTATCCTCGCCAGTGCAGATAATCGCCACAGAGCGATTGCGTTTAAATGTGCGCATGTCAAGGCATTGCCCCTGCTGTAGCTTGGACAATTTTTCTATTACCGTAGGAATAATTGTTGCTTTATCGTTCATAGCTTTACATTTCCATAATTTTGTTTGCGTTTATCATAAATTATTGTGATTAGCTCGCTATGTCAAATTAATTTACTTTGATTTTTTGAGCGACTATTTATTATACTTTCTTTATGTCTATAATAAGACCTCTGCATAATTGATTTTTTCTGCAAAACTATTGCCTTTGTTAAAATGTTTCATTAGTGCACTATTTTACAGTGCAGATGGCTCATAATTGCTTTCTTGTGCTTGCTTATTATAATAAGATGTACTAAGTTAGAGCGGTGCAACAGTTTGGAAATATATTTTATATAAGAGAAATGAATGAATTTATTAGGTAAGTTACAACCGCTCATTATATTGTGTTCCGCTTTATTAGGCTTAGTTCTTGGAATGTTTACTTCTTTAGGCAATGTGTCAATAAACATTGTCGAAGTTTTTTTAATGTTATTGCTCTATGTTTTATTTTTATCAATAGATATTGGACAGTTGAAGAAAGCA
>CAYJDN010000156.1:0-5244 GCA_964368925.1 uncultured Desulfovibrionaceae bacterium
TTAGAAAATCTAGTGCTTGCACGTAGATTTTCTAAATCGCCAATTTTTCATATGGTTTTTTTTTGGCCGTCGGAGACAAAAAAAGAAAAAAATTAAATACATAGCAACATTCTACAAAGAGAGCACCAAAAACTACATAAATAGCAATACACTATAAAATTACAATAAATTCTTAGGGTAATTTCTCTAAACTCATAAAAATAGCTTCAAGATCGCTCTTGTCTTCACCTGCCATGAGGAAGAAGTACTGCTTATTCCCTATTTGCTTTGCATAGGCGGCACATAGCCCATAGAGATTGTCTTGAAAATCGAAATAGTATGTACTTTTATCTATTTTTGTAGGGGCTTGTGCATTCCATTGCTTTGCTAGGTTTTCTGCATAAGAGTCAATATTTTTTTCTGCGTAGGGGAGTTTAGAAATGATAAGAACGCTTGTCTTGTCATTGTTTGTTATTTCAATTGTTTCTTCTTTTTCTGCAAAGATGAAGTCTTGTGGAATATCGAGGGTGAAATGCTTGAAAGTATGGATTTCTGCTTGTGCTGTTAGTGGAAGGGACAATAGAATAAGAATGAAGAATGATTTTAGTTTGTGATACATTATATTTATGCTAAATTACTTTTGATTATTGATCCATGAAATGGCTTCTTTGAGATTGAGTGAACCTTCGTAAATGGCTCGGCCAGAGATAGCACCTTCAAAGGTGGAATTTTGAGAAAGGGGGTAGCAATTTTTCACATCTTCGAGGGTAGCAAGACCTCCAGCGGCGATGAATGGGAGTTTTGTGAGTTTTGCTAAGTGGTTGAGCGCCACATAATTGAAGCCTGTTTGCATACCATCTCTTTCTATGTCGGTATAAATGAGAAAAGCTGCACCGTCAGCTTCTATGCGAGGAATGACTTCTTCTATTGTCTGGTGATGATCTTCAACCCAACCACGAGTTTTGAGTACACCTTTTTCTGCGTCTAGGGAAAGTCCTATTTTTCCAGGGAATGCTTGACATAATTCTTTGAATTTTTCAGGTTCTTCAAGAGCCATAGTACCAATAATTATGCGTGTGATACCTTTGTCAAACCAATATTTTGCGTGCTCTAATGAGCGCACACCGCCGCCTAATTGAACAGGAATGGTTAGAGCTTTGCAAATGCTTTCAACTATTTGCGCATTAGGGCTTTCGCCATCAAATGCACCGTCTAAGTCGATGAGATGCAAATATTCAGCGCCATCAGCCTGAAATTGTAGGGCAAAATCAAGCGCTTCACCGTAGATGGTGCTTTCATTTGCTTTACCTTGTTTTAGGCGAACGGCTTTTCCATTTTGTAGATCAACTGCGGGAAATATTATCATTGTGCTTGTTTTCCTTAGTTTAATTCGGCATGTAATAATTTATGCGCTTCTTTGAGTATGGCTGGAATTTGTATATGCTGAGGGCATTTGTTCACACATTTGCCACATTCAACACATTCTAAGGCTCCAGTTTTCATACCAACAATAAATTTATTATACATCACAGAAGTATTACCTACAACATTTGGGTTGTCTAAAAATAGATTTCTTTTGTTGTAGAGGTCTAATATGCCTGGAATATTGACATTTTTTGGGCAAGGCATACAATACCTGCATGCAGTACAAGCGACTTTGAGCCTTGCATTATAAATTTCCCTTGCTTTTTTGAAGCGAGAAATTTCTTGATCATTCATTGAAAGCTCTTCATGAGCAGCGGATTTAATGTTTTCTTCTACCTGCGATTTTTCATTCATACCACTAAGCACAAGTGACACTTCTGGCTGATTAAAGAGCCAGCGCAAAGCTCTATCGGCAGGAGTTGGCCTAGGACTCGCATCGTCCCATAGTGCTTCAACTTCGTCGGGTTGAGGTCTTGCTAAAGCTCCGCCTTTAAGCGGTTCCATAACAACAACACCCATACCTTTTTCAGCAGCCATTTTTAGGCCTGTTACCCCTGCTTGATAGTGTTCATCAATGAAATTATACTGAATTTGACAAAAATCAAAATCAAAATGATTTATAGCTTTTTCAAACATGACAATATCGTCATGGAAAGAAAAACCAATATGTTTAATTCTTCCTTCTTTCTTCAATTTTTCTACAAATTCAAAGGCCTTATGCTTTTCGTAATTTGGAAAAGACATGCCATTGATATTGTGGAGAAGATAGAAGTCGATTACATCTGTGCGTAATCTTTGACATTGTTCTTCAAACACTTGTTCTAAAGTCATTCCAAGTGTATGAAAATAAGGTGGAAGTTTTGTAGCAATATTTATTTTATTACGAGCATTTAGCACGTGAAGAGCGTGCCCAAGTATGGCTTCACTCATACCTTCGTGGTACATGTGAGCTGTGTCAATATAGTTAATTCCATCAGAAATAGCCATATCTACCATTTCTATAACTGCTTGAATATCTATATTTAAAGGATTTTTATTGTTAGGGTCTTTCGTTGGAAGAAGCGGATAACGCATGCAACCAAGCCCAAGTCTTGAAACTTTAACACCTGTCTTCCCTAGCTCTTTGTACTGCATAAAAACTCCTTGTTAGAGGGTGAATTATATTGAGTATTTATGTAACCAGTGATTATATTTTTCGTTTTCGCCTTTAACAGCGGCAAAATATGCTTTTTGGATTGCTTGAGTTACAGGGCCAGCTTTTCCAGCGCCAATAACTCTTCTGTCTACCATACGAACTGGAGTAACTTCAGCCGCTGTTCCTGTGCAGAACATCTCATCTGCAATATACACTTCATCACGTGTGAATTGTTGTTCAACAATTTCGATGCCTAAATCTTTAGCAATTGAGAATATAGAATTACGTGTAATGCCGTCTAATACAGAAGTAAGTGGAGTTGTTTTGATAACGCCATTACGTACTATGTAGATGTTTTCGCCTGTCGCTTCTGACACAAAACCTTGTGTGTCAAGCACCATAGCTTCATCAAAACCATTATCAATAGCTTCAACTTTTGATAAAACAGAGTTTACATAATTGCCACTAGCTTTTGCTTTAGTCATCATGCTGTTTACATGGTGGCGAGCAAAGCTTGATGTGCACAAGGAAATACCGTTAGCCATGCCTTCATCGCCTAAGTATGCGCCCCAAGGCCAAGCTGCAATGATTACATCAATTACAGGCGTTTTACCTGGGTATACACCTAAAGAATTATAGCCAACATAAGCAAGCGGACGAATATAACCATTTGTCATTTTATTCGCTTTCATAAGTTCAATAGTTGCTTTACTGAGTGTTTCAGAATCGTAAGGGCATGGAAGAGCTAAGATTTTTCCTGAATTAACAAGGCGATCCATATGCTCTTTTAGACGAAAGACTGATGATGTACCATCGACACAATCATACGCACGAATACCTTCAAAATATCCAGTGCCATAATGAAGAGCATGAGAAAGAACGTGAGTTTGTGCGTCTTCCCATTTAATAAGTTCTCCGTTTTTCCAAATAAATGTGGTGGGTGTCAATGCAGCCATCTTTAAATCTCCTTGTGGAATCGAAATAAATTCTAAATAAAAACTTAATAGTTTTGGAATTATATTAACTTAATGAATGTAATGTCAAGCATTTTATGCTTTCAAAATAATTCTTTTGCTTTGGGGCATACAGCAGAAATTCTATCTTAGCTTTAAAACATTAGGATCTTTTGTTTCCTGCTAAAAAGCAAAAATTTATAATTGAGATAATGTTGTCAAATTTGACTTTTCAATTCTATCATCGGCAGATTATAAGATTTTTTTCAGTTATTTATGTCTGGATAAACTCCTTTAATGCTTTTTCATTATTTGTAATATAATACGGAAATTTATATTTTTGCGACACTAGCTAGAAATACACCCTAATAAATGGTTGACTTGCCGATAATAATGTATATGATGTATGAAAAATTGTTATTTATTTTATTATCTTCTTCTTGTATGATAGGCTTGATAATAAAATGATCTTTGTTTAATTTGTTTTTGTGTAATAATTATAGCTTTTTATTTTTGAAATATGGAAATAACATGCCTCCTCGTAAGAAGTTGAAGATTGATAAAACTAAAACCATAATCGTTTTTTCGATTATCTTTATCATCGCCGGCTTAGCAAACTGGTTTGACTATTCTGCAAAAAAAGCTGTGGCCGAAGCTACTCTCCGTGAAATGGGAGAAATAGGCTCACAAATGGTTATTTCTTTAGAATATTCTGTTGAAGAGGCTTACGACGATTTATCAGTTATTGCAAAAAATATTGAAAGGCAACAAATCAGTGATAAGGAAATTATTGCATACCTAAATTCACAATCACAAATTGAAGAATTTGAAAGCCTCTATTATATAGATTTAGAAGGCAATGGTCTTTCTATTAATAATGAAAAAGTAGATTTTTCAAATAATCCTACTTTCTTAGAAACTCTTGGAAATAAATGTAGTATTTTGCCTCCCTTTGTATCTGCAAGAGAAGATGAAGTAGTTTTTGGGCTTGCTGTGCCACTTTTATCAAATGGTAAAGTTCGTGGAGCTTTGTTTGGAACTAGTTCCTTTGAAAATTTTTACAAACTTACGAATAAGCTTACTAGAGGTAGTGGCGTAATCTTTATAGCCGACTATGATTTAAATATTCATTATTCTTCAAATCCTGAATATACAACATTAAAAAAAGCTCCTGATTTTCTTTATAATATGCTAGGTGCTGAAAACCTAAATACTGCAATTGAAAATGCAAAGCATGAAAAGGGCGGTAGCTTTTTTTATGAACTAGACGGCGAAGAAAAAGTACTTGTTTATTCACCAATTGCTATGACAAATTGGATTCTTACTGTTGGAATTGCTTCTTCTGTTGTTAATGACACGCTCGCAAATGCTGTGGCGCATCTTAATTTTATTTGTAAAGTTATCTATTGGATATTTATAGGACTTATTGTTTATACTTCTTATGAACAACAAAAATCAATAAGGCTTCTTGAAGATACTGCCTATTATGACTCTTTAACAGGTTTGGTGAATTTATCTAAGTTTAAAGAAGATATGGTTGAGGAATTAAAGAAAAATCCTGATAAGCATTATTCCGTCATTATGTTTGATGTGGAGCAATTTAAAGTTATCAATGAGATGTATGGCTTTGAAATGGGCAATAGAGTATTAAAAAGTATCGCTAGTTTTTGTGATGCTTTAACAGACCCTACCCTTGTAAGCGCCCGTATTACTTCAGATAAATTTGCCATGTTTGCTCTTAGTAGTTTTTTT
>CAYJDN010000157.1:0-5217 GCA_964368925.1 uncultured Desulfovibrionaceae bacterium
CAAAATATCAAGTTCTTTTTTAGAGAAACCTCTGCTCTCAAGCAAGATTTTACAAACCGCTAAAACCTCACTGCTCGACAGCCATTCACGCTGTATTTTTACAAGGTAGTATCCACCCTTAGCCCTGTCATAGCGGATAATTTCATCTGCCGAGTTTGCGTGCTCTTCTATAAAATACATACGCAAATCGTCGATATCTCGCTGTATAGTTTTAGGTGCAACCCCAAATTTTTTCGATAAATCTTTTTTTACTATGTGTTCACCTTTTACAAGCATTTCGTACATCTTTAAAAGGCGCATTCCTCTATTTGTGCTGTAAATTTCCATTCAATCAGTCCTTTCTATATAGTATATTGAGTTAGAAAATACAACAGAAAGCAAGAAAAAAACTTTAGTTTATGTGTTTTCATCTTGAGAGCTGTTAGTCTTTTCAATTTAATTTACTATATTTATATTATAATAAAACTATATGGACATATAATGGGGTTATGAAAATATTTAATACTTAAAATTAAGCACTTATGCAATATAGTGCCTATATGCAACCAGTTGTTTTAACTTTGCATATCATATACAATATGTACATATACTGTATACGATACCCAAACAGTGGGTATATGCAAACGAAAGGGTGAAAGCTATGGCAGAACCATATTTAAAATATAGAAAACGATTTACCTCATCGCTTAAAAATGAGCTTGTTCCGCTTTTTGACGAACTATCGAAACAAACTCGCATACCTAAAAGTAGGCTGTTAGATGAGGCGATTGAGGATTTGCTTTTAAAACACGGTGGAAATTATTCTAATACAGAAAATAAAACTTAATAAACTTCGACTTATTTATGTATTAATTATAACTCTATACCTCAAGTTAATCAATAATTTTATGTTGCAAAGTTTCACAAAATTATATTCCACAATATGTGAAAACCCTCTTGATTTTTAGTTCTCAAGAGGGTTTATTGTTATTGTGTTAAACTTTTTTACAGATAAAAAAATGTTCCGTTAGTAAGTGCTCCTATTTGGTCGAAATTACTGAACATTAAGGTGTTTGAGTCTATGGTATCAAACGAAAAACTTGTTACATCATGACCTATAACTCCGTCTAATGTATTAGATGTAACATTAAAATTATAGACCGAATCAATCTCCCAATAAGTTCCGTAAACATACGCCATTGTGCTATAGGCCGCCACATACAGCTCAAATGTTCCGTCTGAAAACAATTTTAAGTATTGTCCATTATTTGGGTCGTTGTATTGTATGCTTGTAATCTCTTGTACTGCTTGCTCAACAGATATTTCTGTAAAATTAAAGTCTGTAAGCTCGTTAAAGTAGGCAGAACTCTCTATCTCTGTTAAAACAGTCTCTTTCTCGCCCTCAACAAGCGTTGCAGAATTGCCACCGTCGCTGTACAAATAAAACTTTTCTTCAAATTTATTCTCTTCGTTAAGTGTGTAAAAGTCTTGTTGCCACATTCCACCATAAGGATTTAGGTCTGTAAACACCACTGCTTTATTTTCTTGTGAGTACTGTATGTTTCCGTAAGTTCTAAAATCGGTGAATAACTCAACAGCACCCGTTTCCTCGTTGTAATTAAAGAAAAAGTTTTGGTTCCACTCAGGCTCTGTTCCTGCTACAATAATAAGTTCTGGTACACCGTCTTCTCTAATATCGTGCACTACATACTTATAGTTAGGAGCACCTACAAAACTCACATTAGAGTCAATTATACTTTTAAATTCTTCGTTTGTTATAAAGTCCTCATATGCGGTAACCGCCTTATCTCTTGCCACACCGGTAGAGAGTTCTGGCATTTCAGATATGTAACTGCTATCATTATTCTTCATTTTGAATATCAGCTTGCTACCCTCGTCTATAACTATCTCTAAATAAGCTGTACCGCTGTCAGATTGTATCCTGTTTATAGTTTGATTTTCTATGGTTATTTCTTTTTCAGTAAAGCTGTAGTTACCGTTTATTGTTTTACCATTAATAGTTACTTCGGCAGTTCCGTCGGAATTAAATGTAATTTTACTTTCACCCTCAAAAATGTTAGAGTTTAGAGCATTTATACTTTCGATATCGGCTACCCACTCACCATTTACTTCACTATCGTAAACTCCAAACTCAACCCCTTTTGATAAAACTTCTGCTTTAAGCCTACTGTCTTTATATTCGCCCAATTCAGAAAAAAGCTTTATGGCTTCGCTAACATTTCCACTCGTCTCTTCGTCAAATGCTTGTTTATATTTAAGTTCATTGTTAATCTCTAACACTAAATCGGCAGAGTTTGAATAATCTCTTAAGCTTTCGAGTAAAGGCAAGGCTTCATCGTAATTTTGCTCGTTATAGAGTTCAAGAGCTTTTTCATATATAGCGTTGTCTGACATAAAAAAGTAATAATACGCTCCAAGCCCTGCGCCTATAATAATTAAAATAGCGAACACAACTGCAATAACCTTTCCACCACTTTTTTTAGGGGTTTCGTGCCTTACAATTACTTCTTTACTGCCTTTTAAATTAGGTTGCTTTATAATTTTTTTCTCACTTAGTGGTTGAGTATCACTTTCTTCTTGTTCTGCTCCGCAACTGTCACAAAATTGCATTTCGTCTGAAAGTTCTGCTCCACATTCGTCACAATATTTCACAACAACGCCTCCTTTATTCGGCTGGTTTTTCTCCGCAATTATTACAGAATTTATAGTCGGCAGGGTTATTAAATCCACAATTCGGGCATTTAACGTCTTTACTATCTTCTATTTGTACAGGCTTTGCACCGCACTCCGAGCAAAACTTGTAGCCTTCTACATTTTCTGCACCACAGGCATGGCATTTAACCTTATCACTTTTAATCTCCGGGGCTGGCGCACCACACGAGGCACAGAATTTTTTGCCTTTTGCAATGTTACTTCCACATTGTTCGCATTTTATGCCAGCACCAATATTGGGTAACTGAATACTCTTAAGCATTTCTACCTCAAACACATCTTCTGCTATTACATCATTTGAGTTTGGTATGATTGTAATACCGCCTAAAACAGGTATTCTTTTTGCCTGTCCATTAAGTGCCGCCAACATATTCATGCTCCCTATAATAGCTATAGGTATAGATAAAATTCCTATAATTGCCCAAATAATTGTTATTGCAATACCTGCGTTCCCTGCTCCTTGCGCTGCACTTGTAATTTCGCTTAATGACATTCCTGAATAACTATCTGCTTTAGGTGTAAATATTACACCTAATATTGCTCCAATAATTGACAGTGCAATAATAGGTATTAGCAAGACTAAGAATTGATTAATATGAAATCTTACAAATTTTGAGTTTTTCATTTGTAAAAAACCTAAAATTGGATTAAGATAGCATAGTCCCGCTATCATCTTATTTGCTTTTACATCATCTTCTTCAAACCCTTGTACATTTACTTTTTTTACTTCATTCTCTGTCATAATAATTGCTGCTTTTTTTAAAAATATTGTTTTGTTTTTACCGTATTAATATTTTATCACGAACACTTGGACACTTAATGAGTATGTAGTAAAATTAATTAAGAGAAAACTACAATAACATAGTGTCTATATAAGTATTATATATTGTTGTTTTCAAAAAAGCAATATTATTTTAGCTATATTGTAATAATACTATTTTTTACTAAAGTTCGACAGTTGTAAAAAAAATAGAGTGTTAAACAAATTTATAAAGTTCCAAAGCTATTTCAAGCTGAGAAAAAATGAAAGAACCATCGTCTTTGATAGTTCTTTCAAGTGGGTAGCTTATTTATTAAAAGAGGGATAAAGTTTTTAATGCAATAGGACAATAAAAAAATAATTGTTTAGGAAATATACTTACTTGTAAATTTAATTCCTTTTTTTATTTACTGTAGTACATAATTAGCGATATTGCATCATTCAATTTAAAACTCACTCGCCTTAAAATTATAAATAGGTCTTATAATTTTATCAATATTAACAGTTTCAGAAATATTCTCAACAATATAGTCCATAGATTTATAAGCCATAGGACATTCATCGAGGGTATTTTTTGTTACCGACGTAGAGAAAATGCCTTTCATCTCTTTTTTAAAGGCAGAAAGAGTAAATTTGTCTGCAACGTCTTTTCGGCTGTATTTTCTGCCGGCACCGTGTGGCGCTGAGCAGTTCCAGTCCTCGTTGCCAAGCCCTGTGCAGATTAAACTTCCGTCTCGCATATTTATTGGAATTAAAAGTTTCTCATCTCTCTTTGCAGAAACTGCTCCTTTTCTCAAAATCATATTATCTGTGTCAATATAATTGTGTATAGTCTCAAACAAGTTTTGCTCTTTCAGTTTCATTCCGTCGAGAATTACCTCTTTTATAATTGTACGATTTAATGAAGCGAACTCTTGCATTATTTTAAGATCGTGCAGGTAATCGCCGAGTGCCTCGCCTGTAAGTGGTGCAAGCTCATACGGGATTTCCTCTTGCGCTCTTCCGCCCACGTTGTCGTATGCTATTTTTTGGTAATACTCAGCTACTTGCTTGCCTAAATTTCTGCTACCTGTATGAATTACAAGATACAAATTGCCCTCGTCGTCTTTGTCCACTTCTATAAAATGATTTCCACCTCCAAGAGTGCCAAGGCTCTCTTTTGCAGGTCTTGTGTTGAGATTTTTATAACATTTGAGTTTTTCTAAATCAATTCTGCCGTGACTTCTATGCGCACGCTCCCTTACATCCCTGCCACTAGGAATATTATCTCTTATAAAACTATCAAGCTTAGGCAGTTCAATTCGCTTTTTGTCAAGCAAAGTAGTTAACATTCCACAGCCGATATCTACACCTACAAGGTTAGGCACTACATAATCTCTTATAGTCATAGTAGTGCCTATAACACAGCCTTTTCCAGCGTGAACATCCGGCATTATTCTAATTTTACTGTTCCTTATAAATTCTTGCTCGAGTAACGCTCGAATTTGCCCCTCGGCAGAGGTTTCAAGCTCGTTTGTAAATATTTTTACGTTGTTATATTTTCCATTAATTGTTATTTGGTTCATTTGTACCTCGTTATTTTCTTTTTATATTAATATTGATTATACTCCTAAAATCTTCAATATTCAATATCTATACATAAACCTCTCTATCATTATCTAAGCAATATACAGCAAGCCTGCCTCCGTATGCACAACCGCAGTCTATGGCTATATGATTATTCTTTTTGTACACCTCATCTTTGT
>CAYJDN010000158.1:0-5198 GCA_964368925.1 uncultured Desulfovibrionaceae bacterium
AATATTAAACCCTGCTATTGTTCATCTTTTGTGTTATCTCAATAAATTGATTGAGCTGTGCTTCGTGTTCATGTGGTAGAAAATGAACTTTTGCTTCGTCGATTCTGTTGAGATACTCTTCAAAATCAATAATTTCTGTTTCAGTGATGTATTTTGCTTTTGCGCCACATTTTTGAGCTTCAAGCGGCATTGAGCTAAACATATCAAAACTATAGAAAGTATCTGTTTCACGCAAAAGTTCAGCCAATGCAAATTGGGTTTTAGGATAGTCTAAATCAATACGTATGGCATTTTCAATTTCAGGCACAGTTCTGCATTGTCCGCCTTTATGTACGAAATAGACATCGTGTTTTTTCGGGCGATTGTCATCATAAAATACTTTTTCATCAATCATTGAAAAGTTGAGAATGGGAGCATTAGGATAATAGAGCTCTGTCCATGTAAAAATTTGCTCAGATGGGTGATATTCTGTATCTCCTGCCAATAAACCAGGATAATTCAGCACAAAGCGTACAACATTATTAAAGCCAAGAGGATTACCAGAAACCGTTTCAGGATAGACAACTATATCGTTTTGCCTCGTTTCTTCAGAATATTCTCTAACATAGTTATACATTCCTACATAGGGCGATTCCAATAAAAACATAGATACATCAAAACCTTTTTCAACAAGTTTATCAGCAAGCTTATATAATACACGCACTCCTACAGAATTAGATCTATAAGGTGGTGCCATAATAACATATTTTTTCATGTATCATACCTTTTATTTTTTGTGCACAAATCTTATAAACAATTTTCTTGCAATTCTTCATCACTGAGAAAAGGATATTGATTTTCCAAAGGAGAAGATTGCATTGAGCCATCGGGCAGAACTTGTGTCGCCGTCTTTGGAGTGACAACACAATCCATATCAACAAAAACTTCTATAAGAGTGGGGTTCTTGTTTTCTAAAGCTTCTGTAATGCCCCTATCCACATCATCTTTATTTTGTATTGCAAGATAATTTAAGCCATAGGCAACGCTCAATTGCTTCATCTGAGGCAGATATAAACCACTTTCCCCATCGCAGGCCATATAGCGTTCTTCAAAAAGGCCTTTTTGCATATTGCGTATGGACGCATACCCATTGTTATTTATTACAAAAAGTTTTATAGGAAGATTTTTTCCTTTAAGAATGGCTAATTCTTGAATATTAAGCTGCATACCGCCGTCACCAGCAATACAGATAATGTTTTCATTTTCTTTGGCAGTACTCATGCCAATGGCATTTGGTATTTCAAAGCCCATAGAGCCAAGCCCGTGATTAGAACGTATTGTTTGCCCTTTTTTGACTTGGAAAGCTTGGAAAAATATTTCTGCTGTCGTGCCTGAACTACAAGGAGCAATGCAAGCCTTTTCAGGCAAATGCTCGCATAAATGCTTGATAAAACCATAAGTTGTTATACTACCATCAGCTCTATAGCATTTATTATCTTCTAAAATTGGATATTTCTTCTTCCATTTTACTATATATTCTTTCCATTCAGTTAAATCTTGCAAAGTGATGTTTTTCTTTGCTTCAATCAAGCTGTCTATCACTAAAGAAACATCGGCATTTAAAGGAATTATGGCTTCTTTTATTTCTTCAAATTTATCAAGCTCAGCCTTATCAATATCAATGATGAATTTCTTTGCCTTTGTCGCCCATTTTGTCCTATCATAGCCAGTTATGGAATAATCAAGGCGTGAAGCAAAACTGACAATACAATCGGCATTTTGCATTGCTAAATTTCCATACCTATCGCCCATACCGCCAGCATGCCCTGCATAAAGCTTATCATCGCTTGAAAGAATATCTATGTTTTTCCAAGTGGTTATGACAGGAATAGTATAAATTTCAAGGAGTTCTTTGAACTTTTCACGGCATGAAGATAGGCCATTGCCAGCAATAAAAAGAGGGCGCTTTGCTTTAGAAAGAGCTTGCACAATATTTGAAATGTCTAGCTTTGAAATATTTGTGTTTTCTTTTGTTATTTCAGGTTCATAGCTTTTTAGCTGTTCTGGCTCAATATCTGCGCCTTGTATGTCGAGTGGAATGTCTAGCAGTACAGGCCCTTTTCTTCCTGACAAAGCAATATGCCAAGCTTTTTCAAGCTCATAACGAATAGTATCTTTTTCTGTGATTTGAACAGCATACTTACAAGCAGGTTTTGCTATTGCTACAATATCGGCCTCTTGTGAGCCTAAAGCACGCACTTTATATTTATCACGCAAGTCGCTTGTTTTCATTTGCCCAACTAAAAAGAAACAAGGGGAGGAATCTATATAGGCGGCAAGTAGGGGAGTGATGATATTTGTTGCACCGGGGCCGCTTGTCACTAAAGCTACTCCCATTTTTCCCTTTGTATTTGCATAGGCCTCGCAAGCTATAGCAACAGATTGTTCATGTAAGAGCGCAGTGCTCTTTACTTTTGATTTTGCTAAGGAATCAATTAAATGCATACAACCGCCACCAGGAAGAAAAAACACATCTTCCACTTGCTTGTTATGCAAAAAATCAAAAATATAATCCGAAACTTTCATGTTACTACCAATTTTCTTTATTTTATGAAATATTTACCTTGAATAAGCATATCTATTAAAAACATATTTGCCATAAGCATACGCACTGCTCATTAGCATATATAGTACAAGTATATTAACTTTCAATAAGCATATTTACCACTTCTAATAAAACTCCTGTTCCTCCACAAGATTTTGTAATATATTTTGCACTTTGCAAAGCTTTTTGTGTTGCATCACTTGGAGCAAAGCTCATGGTGGCATAAGAAAGCGCTGGTGCATCTCTATCGCTGTCGCCAATGTATACCACTTCATCTAGGGAAAGATTCATTTCACGGCAAAATGTTTCAAGTACAAGTTGTTTATCTTTTGCATTTTGATATATTATGCTAACATTGAAGCGTTTTGCCAATGTTTCAACCATTTGCCCTTGTTCGCCAGTGGCAAAGGCGAAATCAAGTCCTGCTCGTCTACCTATTCCTATAGCGTCTAAATCTCTATAACAAATTGCTTTTGTTTCGTTGCCGTGCATGTCAATATGGAAGCGCCCGTCAGTCAAAACGCCGTCAACATCTGTTAAAATATATCGTATTTTAGACACTGCTAACTCTCCTCAATTTTTCTTTCACTGGTTCTTCTTCTTTAAGACATTGCAAAAGCGGACTGCCTAAAGATTCTTCAAAAAGTCTTATATTTTGAACCAGTTCGGACATTTCTTGAGGATTGATAGATGCTTTTTGATCGCTTCCCCACATATCTCTATCAAGAGTAAAATGGCGCTCAACGGCAACAGCGCCCATAGCAACAGCACAAGTTGACAATAAAGTGCCATATTCATGGCCAGAATACCCCACAAGAACAGGGTATTTATTCATCAAGGTTTTCATAGCTCTAAGGTTGAGCATATTTTCAGGCGCAGGGTAGAGAGAAACACAGTGCATAAGGATTAGTTGCTCTAGTCCAATACATTGCACAGCTCTGTCTATTTCTGCTTCGCTACTCATTCCAGTAGACATAAACACAGGCTTCTTTGTTCTTTTTATGCTTTCTAAGAGGGCTCTATCTGTCATGCTTGCAGCAGCAACTTTGTAACAGGGCACATTAAATTGCTCTAAAAAATCAACAGATTGCTCGTCCCAAGGAGATGCAAACCAAATAATGTCTAATTCTTTGCATAGGCGGTCGATTTCTTTATAGTCTTCATAAGAAAATTCGAGCCCATATTTTAAATCTCCATTAGTTGAGCCAAAGGGGCTTTGTCTTTCTCTTGCAAGTTCTTCCTTGCTGTAAACAATTTCTATAGTTCTTTTTTGAAATTTAACAGCATTACAACCAGCTTTTTTTGCAGCTAAAATCAGCTCTTTGGCTGTTTCAAGACTACCATTATGGTTGATTCCTATTTCAGCAATGATAAAACAAGCAGAGGTTTTATCTAAAGTATATGTATGTATTTGATGTGCGTTAATGACTTTACCCTCAAATGAATCTATTTGCCCTTTTTTGCTTATCGGCAATTATACCAAGCTACTTTAGAGATAAAATAGTTTTTTTATAAACACATTTTAGAAATATACCCTAATATGAAAAATTAGAAATATCAATCTATGTAAATTTCCTGTATATTTTTTTGCTTGGTATAATTGTTTGAAATGATTGATGTTATTCTTGTTTGAGAGCTATGTGTTTATTTTATTATATTTTTCTTTATTCCACTCATACATTTTTTCTATGCAATATTCTATACTAAGAGCTTGTTCTATATTGAAATCTTTTAGGAATTTGTCTTGGAATTTGTCTGTCGACGGAACATAAGCTGTGGGTGCATTGCCATTATCTTCTTTTCCTAAAATTTCAACATTTAGATTGTATTTTTTTCCTATTTTTTCTGCAAGTTCTTTGAGTGAAATAGCTTGTTCAGAGCCGACATTATAAGTATTACACTCTTTATTTTCAAGAAGCATTGTGAGTAAATAAATTGATAAATCTGCCCCGTAGAGGTAGGATCTTTTTGTTTTTCCATTGCCTTTGATAACAATTTCTTCGTTTAGGATTGCATTTTTAATAAAATTACCCAAGGCAAAATCTTCAAGAGAGAGATGTGCTCCAGCAAAAGCAAAACATCGAGCAATGCAAACTGGAATTTTATCATTAATATAAAATTCATTCAATAATTGTTCTGAAACAATTTTACCCATACTATAAACTTGTGCGTAATTATTGTTTGCTATAAAGTCGTCTTCTTTGAATTGTGACGCTGTTTGCGAGTGGAAATTATTATATATCGCACCTGAAGAGGTAAAAAGGAGAGATTTTATGTTATATTTTTTTGCAGTTTCAATTATTTTTCTCGTTCCATTTATAGCATAATCAATATGCTTTTCTGCCCAATTTGAAGTTTTATAATAGGGCAAATTTGCAGCATGAATAATATAATCTAGAGCTTGAAAAGAGTTTTTATAATCAATAATTGTTGCTTCAATAATTTCTAATTCTTGATTATTTTGAAGATGTGGAAATTTAGAATAAAAGGAATTTTTTGAGCGAGAAAGGGCATAAATCTTTATATTTAGTGAATGTGTACTATTCAAATAGAGCAGGCTTTCAATAAGCCAAATGCCAAAGAAGCCATAAGCACCTGTGATTAGAATATGCTT
>CAYJDN010000159.1:0-5026 GCA_964368925.1 uncultured Desulfovibrionaceae bacterium
TCAAGTATACTTGCGTGCAATACACGTAAATATCATGGCTTACTCAATATTAATTTACAAGAACCTCCTGGGAGGTTTGTACTTTTATCTGCTCTTGAAGAATTTATTTGTGCTGACGGCAAAGAGTTTAATTTTTCTTCACGCCAACACCCTGGAATGTATTATCCTAAAGGATACGAATATTTAGAGCGTGTTGATGTGAGCGAATGGCCGATTTTTGATTATAAGCTTGGCCCTTTGCTCTTAAGGCGTGAAATTATTATGCCCTATAAAAGAAATATTACATTATTTCGCTATACTGCTCATATTTCAGAGCCTTGCCCTAATTTGACATTAAGAATTAATCCTCTTTTGGCTTTTAGAGATATGCACACGCTCACGTATGAAAATTCGCAAATAAATACAATTACGCAAGATTTGCCGCATGGCTTCTTAGTGCAACCTTATAAAGCTTTGCCACCGCTCTACATGTATGGCGAGGGAAGCACTGGCGTGCGTTTCACTCGTGATCCCAATTGGTACAAAAACATTTGCTATTTAATTGAACAAGAGCGTGGTTTTGATTATCACGAAGATTTGTGCCGCATTGGTTCTTTTGAACTTGCTTTAGATATAAATAAGCCTGTTTATCTTGCCGCTTCTTCTGAGCCTATAAAAGAATCTCTTGTTGAGCTTTGGGAAAATGAATGTGAGCGCAGACATAAGATAAATGTTAAGTCAAAAAACTTGCTCGAACATTTGAAGCATCGTGTGCATAATTTCATTTCAGAATCGCCGCAAGGACATTTAGAAATTATAGCGGGCTATCCTTGGTTCCAGGCATGGGGAAGAGATACTTTAATCGCCCTTCCAGGAACTACTTTTGCAACTGGACGCATAAAAGAAGGCAAGCAAATACTTGAAGCTATGGCAAAGCATATTAAAAATGGTCTTGTGCCTAATATGTTTTCACCAGATGGAAATAATTCTTATAATACTATAGACGCTTCCCTTTGGTTTGTATGGGCAGTGCAAAACCTTGAAATTTATACCGAAAATGAAGAGGGTATAAGCAGTGAACTAAAGTTCATCAAGCAAAAATGCTACCCTGCGATTAAGCAAATTGTTGAGGGCTATAAAAACCATGTAAATACTGTGCTTCCTTTTGTTTATGTAAACAAAGAAGGCTTGCTCTCCTTTGGTGATGCAAACACACAGCTCACATGGATGGACGCTCACGCCTACGGCAAACCTGTAACTCCACGTTATGGATATGCTGTAGAAATCAATGCTTTATGGTATAACGCCAGAGCTTATTTGAAGCAGCTTTCCATGAAATTTGATGAAGAGCCTGAAATAGATAACGAGGGCTTACGTATAATGCGTGAAGCTTTTAGGGAAAAATTTTGGATAGAGCAAGAATACGGCGGTTATTTGGCAGATTCTGTCAATAAGCAACAAGGCATTATGAATTCCATTCGTCCAAATCAAATTTTTGCTGTTTCTCTTCCTTGTTCTGTCCTTGACGAAAGTGATTGGCCAGCGATTGTAGAAACTGTTCGCTCTCATTTATTGACTCCTTACGGCTTGCGCACATTATCACCACGTTCAAGATCGTATAAGGCAAAATATAATGGCAATAGCGACGAAAGAGATTCAGCCTATCATCAAGGCACAGTGTGGCCTTGGTTGCTTGGAGCCTATACAGACGCATTATTGCGCACCGCATGGGACACTGATTCGGCAGTATTATATTTATTAGAAACAATTAAACCATTATTTTCAAACCATTTAGCTGATGCAGGATTGGGGTCAATTTCGGAAATTTTCGACGGCGATCCACCTTATGAGCCGAATGGTTGTATATCACAAGCATGGAGCGTGGCTGAATGTTTTAGACTTTTACAAAATCTAAAAAAAGCTTCACCAAAAATCTATGCAAAGTGGGAAAAGCAGGTGGGTAAAGAGTTTATATAATTGTGTTTTATCATAGACCTGTTTTGAAGTTGTATTGTAAAATCAATCATTATTGATTGAATTGAGTTGAGTATGGAGGGTTTAGGTTTATGCGTGTTTTGATGTTCGGCTGGGAATTTCCGCCCTATATTAGCGGTGGACTAGGTACGGCATGTTACGGCATGACGCAAGCTTTAGTGCAATGCGGTGTCGAAGTTACTTTTGTATTGCCAAGCATTTTAGGTAATCTTGATAATGATGCGCATGTTGACTTAAAAAGTGCATCAGGCACTCGCACAACTGATGTTGAAGAAAAAACTTTTTCTTCTTGCATTAGTGATTTAGGTTTTGAAAATCTTCTAGTATATCGCACTGATAGCCCTCTCATGCCCTATATGACAGAAGAAAGTTATCAAGAATTCCTTTTAAAAATGAAAGTAGAAGGAAAAACTCAAGAAATTAATCATAGTGAATACAGCATTCATTCAGATCATATCACCCTACAAGGTGGTTATGGAAAAAACCTAATTGAAGAAGTATATCGCTATGCAAAAGCCGCCACAGTAATTGCAAGTAGAGATAGCTATGATGTGATCCATGCCCACGATTGGATTACTTATCCTGCTGGAATATTAGCAAAAAAACTAACTGGCAAGCCCTTAGTTGTGCATTTACACGCTACAGAATTTGATAGATCTGGCGAAAATGTAAATCAACAAGTATACGACATTGAGCGTATGGGCTTAAATGCGGCGGATATGGTTATGGCTGTATCGCATAGAACAAGGCAAACTGCCATAGACAAATACGGCGTAGACCCAAGCAAGGTGCATGTGGTTTATAATGCTGTAAAAAAGAAAGATGCGCTCAAACACTATGACGTGCCAGAGTTAGCAAAACATGAGAAACGTGTGCTCTTTATGAGCAGAATCACTTTCCAAAAAGGCCCTGAATATTTCGTAGAGGCGGCAAAGCTTGTGCTTGAAAAAATGCCTGATGTACGTTTTATCATGGCTGGTGACGGTGATATGCTCAATCGTATGGTAAGGCGAGTAAGCCAATTACGCATAGGTTCACGTTTTCACTTTCCAGGTTTTATGCGTGGCGAAGATGTGGATAGAATGTATGCAATTTCCGATTTATATGTAATGCCCTCGGTTTCAGAGCCTTTCGGCATTGCTCCATTAGAGGCGATTGTATATGATACTCCCGTTTTATTATCAAAACAATCAGGCGTTTCGGAAATGTTGGTAAATGCACTTAAAGTCGATTTTTGGGATGTCACAGAAATGGCAAACAAAATCTGTGCGGCATTAGCCTATCCTACTTTAAGGGCAGAGTTGAAGAAAAACAGTCAAGAAGAATTAAGAAAAATATCATGGATTAATGCGGCAAATAGAATAAAGTCGCTCTATGAAACGCTCTTAGGAGGTGTGTAATGACTTCAGTGTGTATGTATTTCAAAGTCCATCAGCCTTATACTTTTAGAAATTATTCTTTTTTTGAAATTGGCGCTAATGGCCATTATGAAAATGAAGATGTGAATTGCAATAAAGCGTTAAAACTTGCTAGAGAAGTCTATCTTCCTGCAAACCAAGTTCTTTTAGACGCCATTAAAGAACATAAAGGAAAATTTAAAGTCAGCTTTTCTATAAGCGGTGTGACCTTAGATTTATTTGAAAACCATGCGCCAGAAGTTTTAGATTCTTTCAAAGCTTTGGCAGAAACTGGTTGTGTAGAATTTTTGGCAGAAACCTACTATAATAGTCTTTCTTTCCTCTATTCTGAAAAAGAATTTGGCGAACAAGTGAGCATGCACGCACAAAGAATAAAAGAGCTTTTCAATCTTAGCCCTAAAGCTATTTGTAATACTGAACTTATTTACAATAACGATCTAGCGCTATGGGCGGAAAAAGCAGGTTATAAAGTAATTTTAGCTGAGGGCGCTGAATTTGCACTAGCTTGGCGTAGCCCTAATAGTATTTATCGCCCTGAGGGCTGTGAATCTATTAGATTGCTTATGCGCAATACTTCATTATCAGATGATTTATCACTACGCTTTTCAGAAAAAAATTGGAATGGATATCCATTAAGTGCAACGAAATACGCAAATTGGATTCATAGTTCTCATTCTAGTTCACGAGTGATAAACCTTTTCTTCAATTATGAAGTTTTTGGACTCTATCAAGATAAAAGCACTGGAATATTAGACTTTTTACGAGCCTTACCAAAAGAAGTATTGAATAATCCTAAATTTGATTTTAAAACTATAAGCGAAACTTCACGCTTAAGCGTGGCTGGCTTTGTAGACATTCCTACTCCTATGAGTTGGACTGATACGGAAAAAGATTTGAATACATGGCGTGGAAATGATATGCAGCATGACGCCCTAAATTCTTGCTTTGCTCTTGAAGAAGCAATTAAAGCGAAGAATGACAAAGATATATTGAGCAAATGGCGTGTATTACAAGGCGCAGAGCATTTACAAGCTATGTCTACAAAATGGTTTTCTAATCCTATTGGTTCTGAATATCATGTTTTATACGAAAGCCCTTATGATGCTTACATTAATTTTATGAATATTCTTTCTGACATTACTTTGCGCACACGCTCAGAAAAAGAAAGCGACACTAAAAATAATGCGACATCTGCCCCTGTTGTACAAGCTAAAGCAAAGAAAAAAATTGCTGAGCCTAAACCAAATAAACAAAATAAACAAAATACAAAGTCAAAGCCAAAAACAAAGAAATTCCCTTCTGTAGTTGAAGAAAAAATCCCTTCTGGCAGAAGAATTTCTCTTGGCGAAAGAGATTCAAGGAAAGAGGAAGCAGCTTAGTATAGTATAGTCAAAAGTGTCTTTTCAATTCTCTCATTGTCAGATTTCAAGAGTTTTTCAGTTATTTATGTTTTGATAAACTTCTTTAAAGCTCTTTCATCTTCCATGGTATAATGCGAAAATTCATATTTTGACGACACTATCTAGAACATATTACATAATCAAAAATACAAATAGTTTACAGTTTTTCAAGTTTATTTGTCTTATGAGATAAAAGCACATTCCGATAAAGCTAGCGCTTTAATATAATTGCTT
>CAYJDN010000159.1:5036-5189 GCA_964368925.1 uncultured Desulfovibrionaceae bacterium
AAAATTCAATAATTCAAGACACATTCTCGTTTTTTAGGGTGTTTTTCTGGAGTATGTTTCTAAATTATAGCATTTTGCATAAAAATTGAGTCAATAAAAAGTTTATATTTTTTCTTAGGCGAGGCGTCATATTTTTTTAGGATAGGAGTGTAG
>CAYJDN010000160.1:0-5187 GCA_964368925.1 uncultured Desulfovibrionaceae bacterium
ATAGCATCAACTTTCATTTTGGTTATGTCATCTCTGACTATTATTAGGGGCATGGCGGTTCTCCATAAAATGATTTGTAGTATTGGGCTAATTTCTCTGCAATGAGTTTTCTTCTTTCCGGCAAAAACTTATTTTTATAATCAGCGAAATCCCAATCCATTATTTCGTTTGGGATGCAATTCTCGGATAAGTTCTTGTAAAACTCATCCATTGTCCATGTGTTGCCATATACAACTTTATTATTTTTGATTTTCGAGATAATATCATTAAAATAATCTTTTGGTGCGCTATCGCTAATTGCAATATTTATTGGGGTATCAAGATAAACATAGTTGGCGATTTGGTTGTATACAGTCTTATCATCAATTCCCCCAACTTTTCTTAAATAAGCTTTAGGAAATATATGGTGTACATCACTTTTCCCAATCATATCTTTTACATAAAGTCCTTTAGCAAACAAAGCTCTATCGGCACTTCTCGCTTGAGAAGCTCTGAAAACCGATAGTGCCGGAGCATTGACAATAGATGATTCTAACTTCTGAATTAATGATACTCTCCAAAAATTTTCTGAGAGATCAGCGAGTTCGATTTCTCCTAAATAAGCAACAACACCTTTTTCATTTATGCTTCTGATATCCTTATCCATTACAGATTCCGGCGAGCCAGAGTATCTTCCGGTTAACACAGACATAATATACCACTTCGAAACATATCTTTTTATCTCAGTTTTATCAACTTCTCCCGTCAGCTTAAGCTTCAAATAAACAACATAAGCGAAGTCAAGTGCGTTTTGAGAGTTAATCAGCGAAGAATGCACAAAGCCTGCATCCTTAATTGCTAAAACGAACTGTTCAAAATTATATTGAGACATAAAATTGCAGATTCCTTCATCTAACTTTTTGAACGATTCTTCAGCGATTTCTTCTCTGTATTCTTTTGTTATAAAATCTCTACCGGAAAGCAAACTTACCAAATCTTTTAGCTTACCTCTTGAAAACATATGTATAAACGAAACTCTCAGCATATCATCATAACTCGGATCATATATGTCATCAAAATTATTGTGTAGCCAAGAAACTTTGTTTGAATATTTGGATGATGCAAAATCTACATCCTTCTCGTTAATTATTTTGAAGAAAGAAGGTTCTTTAGCCACATGACAGAAATAATCAATAGCTTTTCTTAGCATATTTCCACCATATTTGTCATCGGCAGCTATTTTTGACATAGCAAAATCTGCTTGGCTGAGGGTTGTTCCTTTAGAGTTTATGCGTATGAATATTTCTGTTACTACATCAATATCTAGATCTGCGGCTAACTCAATAACACCTAAATCTTTATTCATTATTTCTCTCAACTTCTGAATAATATTTGACATTTCCATATTTGTAATTCCGGGATTATTATCACAGTAATTGGTAATGTAACTAAACATATTAAATTGATCATCAAAGATTACAGAAATATCTTCAATCCATTTTTTACTCTTAATATGAGAGCTATCTTGCACTTCAAAGGCATACTCATCGTCTTTAGCAAAGGGGTTAAATGCGATTTTTATTATTTTCTCCCTGTACTCTTCATCGAGGACTACTAAGCCTAAAATGGCAGACATTAAAGCTGTCACTCGCTGCTGCCCGTCAATAAGCACCCGCTTACCCTTAGAAAGGGTTCCGTCTTTCAATTTCATCTCAGCATTCTGGGTAGTTATTAGATAGCCTACAGGAAAACCATTATACAAGGAATCTATCAAATCTCTGACTTGTCTGTTTTTCCAAACAAAAGGGCGTTGTATTTCAGGTATAGCAATACTACCTATTTTTACAAGGTTTAAAATAGTGCCGACACTATGTTTGTTTATATCATAATTTTGCATAGTAATCCTCCAGCCTAACATTTTAGGTTAAAATACTTTACCCCACATCCTTATTTACATCCTCAAACTCGCGCCATATTTTAAGATTGATACCCATAAGCTCTGCTTTAAATTTACATATGGGATTTGCCGGCATGATTTTCATTCTTATCTAACGATATCTAATAATTTTTCATAGCTATCAACAATAGCATATTTTACAGTATCTGAGCTTATTGCTTTGAAATGCTCCATCGCACAACTTTTCTTTAGTTCCTCTGCTTTTTTAAGCTGCAGACTAGACATATCTCCTTTGGTTTCGGCTACAAAATAGATATGCTTTACTGCCCCTTGCTTGAAGGCTATTGCCCAGTCGGGGCTATATTTGCCAACAGGAGTGTTAATGTAAAAACCTTTAGGCAACTTTGCATATACACATACCTCATCTCTTACCTCAAGTTCACTTGCCATATCAAGCTCAACTTTTGAATCATAGATAAGATGATCGTAAATGTGGTTTTTAGCTGTTTTTATAGCATTAACACCAAGTTTGCCTTTGAGTGTTGGTTCTGTGAATATTGTTTCACTATACTCATCATCAAGCATATTGTAAGTAATATGCTCAATTATCACAGTAGCTTTTTGCTCATTTATTAAGTTTGAAGCCTTTATAATGAACTCTTCCGGGTTTTGAGAAAACTGCTTGAATACTGCCGATTCAATGCCTTGCAATATCTTGACAACTACTTCTCTCGTTAATCCTGTTAATGAGGCAATTTTGCCAACCAAATCAAATTTAACAGTAACATTTGCTTCAATAGTAGCTTTTGCGGTTTTGGCTTCGTCAATTTCAAATGCTTCACCACTGATCAGCTTCTCTTTAGAGTCAATTTGACTCATTTCGCCTTCAACTACTTTAAAATAAATATGTGATACCCTAAGTTTACTTTCTAGGCATTTAATAGATTTTTCAATCAACTCTTTTTCATCAAAATTAACAATGTAGGCCGATTTTCTGTTGATTTTGCACCACAAATCTTTAAATTCAGCTTTAGCAAAATTATCCTTGTTTATTGCTGCTGTAATAAGACCATCTCGATCATTGCCAATATCAAATGCCTCCGGGTTGTATATAGTTTCTAATATTTCGATAACACTATCTGCACAATCCTTTACTTCTGCTGCTAAAACAAGCTCTCCTTTATCTTTGTCCTCGTAATATTTATCAGTAAGTTTGCCTTTTCTGACATAACCTTCGGCAATTAATTCCTCGTAAATATCTGTAGCTAAATTATGATCTATAACCATTGCAGTGCCGCTTGAATCTTTTACAACTTTGTTCTCAAATAAAGCTGCTGTTACTTCCTTTGGCCTATCGGCAACTACATCAGCAAGACCCTCTTGTAATGTCTTAATATAAGATGTAAATTCATAATCAGTGATAACTGTAAGTTTATTAATGTTTTGAACATCATTGCCGAGCATATTGATATCCATTCTTTCACCTTGATTATTAACTGATAATCTTAAGCCACGACCAATTTCTTGTCTGGAACGAATATCGGAACTCGATAGCTTTTTCAAAGTGCATATTTGAAAAACATTAGGGTTATCCCAGCCCTCGCGAAGTGCAGAGTGGGAAAATATAAAACGCACCGGCTCTTGCATAGATAATAGCCGTTCTTTATCTTTCATAATCAAATCATAAGCATCGCTATCATCGCTGATGCCGGTTTTTTTATCTGTCTTGCCATCAATAAATGTTTCTTGGCCGGTTTTCTTGTTTTTGTCAATGGAGAAATAGCCTTTATGGGTTTTGGACACCTTGATTTTTTCTAAATAAGCATAGTATTCATCTTTTTGCAGTTCGCTTTGTAAGGTGCTTAAAATTTCTGTATATTCTTCTTCAAACATAGAAGCATATTTTCCCGGCAAAGCTTTGCCGCCATCATCATATAAGCGATATTTAGCTACCTCATCAATAAAGAATAATGATATAACTTTTATCCCTTTGTAAAATAGTTCTTTTTCTTTTTCGAAATGGGAAAGTATTGTTTCTCTGATTTGGATGCGCCTGATTTGCTCTTCGCTTACTTCACCGATTACATCTCCGCTGCTTAACACAATGCCATTAGTAAAGCTAACAGTGTTTGCAAGTCCGTTTATATCCGCAATTGTAAAGCCTTGATATTGTTCAAGCATACCGGATTGTTCATAAAGATTGTAGCCTATAGCTACTTTTCGTATTACTTTCCTATGTCCGCTTGCACCTTTAACTTCATATTCCAAGCTTGCTTGGGGAGCTTTATTTTTAGACAATATTATCTGTTGCAGGTATATATATCCTTCCGTTCCGGTAGAGCCGGTTACTGAAATGCCTTTGACCGCTATCTTTTTTACTAATTTCTTATTATAAGCTTCGAGTGCATCTAAGCGGTAAACCATATTATATGGTTCTTTATGTGTGGCTGAATATCGAAGGGTAAACAATGGCTTAAATTCGGTTAAGCGTTCTTTGGTTTTTTCGCCTTCAACCGATTGTGGCTCGTCTATAATTACAATTGGGTTTGTTTTGGCAATAATATCAATAGGCCTACGACTACGGAAGCTATCAAGTTTCATATAAATTCTTCGAGCATCTTTGCCCTTGGCATTAAAGGCTTGGGAATTGATTATCATTACATTAATTCCGCTATCACTTGCAAAATTATCAATATCAGTTAAGTTTGTGGATTTGTAAATGAAGTAGCGAATTTTCTTGCCATATTCTTCGGCAAAGTGTTCACTTGTAATTTTAAATGAACTGAATACACCCTCACGAATAGCAACGGAGGGCACAACTATTATAAACTTTGTCCAACCATATTTAGCATTAAGCTCGTACATGGTTTTGATATAGGTATATGTTTTGCCGGTGCCTGTTTCCATTTCGACGCTAAAGTTATACTTCATAGCAACTTTTTCTTTTTTCTTAGTTTTTTCATTGGTAACTTGCACAATGGCTTTTTGAAGCTCATTTGAAGGAGCAATATTATTGCTATTGCGTTGAATTCTTTTTATATTATCAAACATTTGGATATCAGATATTTGGATTAGGGCATTATTATAGCCTGTTTCAGATATTTGAGTGGGATATACGGTATCAAATCCACCACCAACTGTGACCTGCTTATCATCTTCATGATCAATGCCGATATCTTTTCGGTATTTTTGTCTTTCTATTTTGGGTTGTCCGGTAAAGATGTCGCAAATAGCAGTGGCGGCATCGGCTTGGAATTTTTGGCACTGTATACCAACCAGTGTAAATGGGCATAATCTCCATAAAGAAAAAT
>CAYJDN010000161.1:0-5085 GCA_964368925.1 uncultured Desulfovibrionaceae bacterium
TTTTTTAACGCTTCTTTAAGAAATTCATTTTTCTCATAATGATCCGTTGGTAAGGTTTGCAATTTCACTAGCTTTATAAGAGAATTACCTTCTGGAGTGAAGAATTCAAGATCAATATAATCGTTATTTTTTCCTGATATAGTGAAAAAATGTCGGTTTTCTTCATTGATCTTGGGTTCACTCCAATTTGTTTTTTCTCGAATCGCTGATATAAAGTCGTCGAATTTTGACATAGTATACTCTTAAATTTTATCCAAGAATTTTTTGGCGAGTTTGATTTTGTGATTGCTGAATTGCATCATAAGCACTCATCACTTTATTTATGAATTCATTTAATGAATCGTTAAATGAACGCATTTGTTCTTTTAGATTTCTTAATTTTTCAGCATCAGCTTGTAATTCTTTTTGTTGTGCTTGACTTGTTGAGTCTAGGAAAGTACCAACAGAACCAATAATTTGTCCGCCACCGCCAATAGCTTGTCCAACGCCTTGAGAATAAGATGATAAGCAATCTGCGCTTACATTACCTATAGTTGGAATCATGCCACTTGCTACACCCGCTTGAACTGTACCTGCTGTCATCGTGGCTAGACCGCCAACAATACCTAAAGCAAGTTGTGTTTTTGCATTTGATCTAATTTCGCTAGCTTCATCTCGCATTTTTTCAATAGCGGCATCACCAGCTGCTTTAGCTCCTTCTCTATTGGCTTTACGATCTTCGGCTGCACTTTCTGTCATAAGGGCGGCAAAAATTCCCATAGGTGAAGGCATTCCGCCTAAAAGAGCAATGTTTGTTTGAGCTTGATGTTCTGGAGTTGCAAGGACAGGTAAATTATTTTGTACTTGTGTTGTTGCTGTTTTGAAAGTTGCGCCTGATTGTAAGGCTAGTATGAGATTTTTATCAAGGGTAGTTTGATCAACACCTTTACTTGCAGCTTGTTCAACCAATGAATTATATTCATTTAAATTGAAATTTGCTTGTTGTTGAATAATTGAATTTATAGACATAATGACTCCTTATATGGTCATAAAGGCTTAAGCCATTGCTGGCGCGCCTGTTTGAATAGCGGTATTGGCTTGATTTACACCATCAACAATATCAGAAACATCACCTAGAAGTTGTTCATTTTTTTGAAGTAATTCTTTAACATAATCTAAATCTATATCATTCATCATAGTAATTCTTTCTAAGATTGCTTCTATTTCTTTGAGATAGGCTTGAGAATCTGCCATTTCTTTAGCGTTTACAGCACTGGCAATTGTTGTTGCGCCTTGGGCAATAGTGGCTATACCAGCGGCTATAGTTGCAATTTGTTTAACGGTGGTTGCTACATCTTTAACAGTGTTTACAGTGCTTGCCGCAGTTGTTGCTGTGCTTGTGCCAGCCGCCGCAGCTCCACTAGCCGCACCGCTCATAATGCCACCAACAGCACCGCCAGATGCCGCACCAAGTGAAAGAGCAATAGTTACAACTGCCATAGCAATTTGAACACCTACGCCAATCCATTTAGCAATGTCTTCAGGAACGCCCATAGCTTCAAAAAGCTTTGACGCACCAGCGGCAATGCTTACTTTGCCGTCAGTAGCGAGTGATACAGCTTGATCAACAGCCATTACAGCCATCATACAACCAGCAGCAATCATAAGTGGATTACCAGTCATTGCGCCAACGACTATAGAAGCTGCAGCACCAATAGCACTCACAACAGCGCCAATAGCCTGAAAAACTTTCATAAAGATGTCTAATATACCTTTAGATTTGCTTTTTTCAAGATTCTCTTGGATTTCTTTTATTTTTTCATCATTAGCAATCTTTCTTTCTTCGCTACGAGCTTCAATGGCGTCGATACCTTGTTCTGCTGCTAATTTTCTAGTAAGAATGTCGATTGAAGCTAATAAATTTTCTAAGGATAAACCTTGATTAGAGCTTGATGGACTTGGCAAACTAGGGAGCTGGTTATCTTTAGTTACAGTTTTTGATTTAGGATCGCTTGCAGGAGGAAGCCCAGCTGCTTCAATAATTTTCTTTGCAATTGCATCTATATTCAGAGTAGACACATCACCACTTATAGGAGTTGTTCCTGAATAGTTGGGATTATTTTGAATAGTAGACATAATTAACCTGCCTTCAATGTTTCAAGTAAATCTTCTGATAATTGTTTTATGTGTTCAAATTCAGCTATTTTAGAAGATTTTAATGCAACTTCTAAAGTTGCTATTGCTTCTTTAAGTTTTCCTAATTTTATCATGCAGATAGCTGCATAATATTGCGGAGTAGGGTCGAGCATTTCACTTATTAAGGCTGCCATAGCATAAGAGTCGATGGCTTCAAGATATTTTTCTCTTGCTTGACGAGCTGAGCCTAAACCCATAAAATAACGTCCCTCATGGCTATTATAGAGAGCAAGTGTACTAAACATAGTTTCTGCGTCTTGGTAATTTCCTGCAACATAACTATTATAAGCAGATAAATAACCAGCTTCTAAAGTTTGTTTATCAATATTGAGTGATTGATAAAGAGGTATGCCTTGATCTAAAGCATCTAAAGCTTGTTTCGCTTGTTCTTCGTTTATCTCATTTAAAGTTTGCATCTTTTCTCCTAGAGGCCATAATTAAAGACATAGCCTTGTAGCAATTTTTAGAATAATGAATATGAAGATTATTGATTATAATCTGATAGCATTTCTACGGCCAGCACCAGGTGCTTTGCCTTGTGTAGAGTTTTGAGCATTTGAAGTTTGACCAGCTCTTTGAGCGCCAAATTTCATTGCACTTTCTTCTGCTTGAGCAACTAAGCCTTTCATATCTGGGCTAAGAGAATCATAGTCGATAACTAAATCTTCTGCTGCAAAACCAAGATTTTTCTTCATTTGTTCGCCTGCTGCTTCTAAACGAGAAAATTCATCTTTTAATGCGTTGAAAGCAACTATTTGTGCGTCTAAATCTTTTTCTGTAAATGCCATGATAAGCTCCTTAGATAATAGTTTTATAGTAAATGTTATTCTTGGGTAAATTGAAAAATATAGTTATAAAAACTATTGATATATCAATAGTAATTGACAATAAAGCCTAACCACCACGAGCAATTGAGCCAAGTGTTTGATTAGATTCTTGAATGGAAGAGTTAGCGCCTTGTAAATAAGAATTGTACTGTCCCATAAAATCTTGAACATATACCATTAATTGTTGTGTATTTGTTCCTAATTGTTCTTGATGAGCTTGAAGTGAAGCGATAGCTACTTCCCATTCTTCATGTGTATGGCACCAAATGCCGCCTGTTTTGTCATAGGCTAAGTCATTTGAATCCATATAGCTTTTCATTTCACTTGTCATACGTGTAGGGTCATCAGAAGATTTAGCATCTGCTTGTAATTGTCTAGCTTGTTGCAAAAGAGCAGCAACTTCTTTTTGATCATCTTGTGCTTTTTGAATTTCATTCATTTTATCAGTAGCATTGGTTTTTGCTTGTTCTGATAAAGCAAGCTGTAATTTAGCAAACATAAGTTGAACACTGCCAGCTGAATTAAAATCTGAATTTTCCATGATTGAGTTCAAACTGTTTGAACTAACATTATTTATAGACATAAAAACTCCCTAAATAACAATACACTTATTTTTTAACCACCACGAGCAATTGAGCCAAGTGTTTGATTAGATTCTTGAATAGATGAATTAGCACCTTGTAGATAGGAATTGTATTGTCCCATAAAATCTTGCACATACACCATTAATTGCTGTGTATTTGTTCCAACTTCTTCTTGCTTTGCTTGCAAAGAAGCAATCATAACGTCCCAATCTTCGGCAGATTGTTTATTTGGTATTTCTTCCGAAAGAAAGCTTTTTAAAGAAATGATTGCAACGTTCCATTCTCTTGGATTATTTGCTAAATCATGTCCATAAATATCATATCTAATACCATTTTCACTCAATAAATTAGCTGTCGATTGTGGCATCATGCTAGCATGACGATCCCAAGGACAATTTCCTCTACCAGCTAAAGCATCTGCTTGAAGATTTTCGCATTCAGTAAGTGCTTTTTCAAGATTAGTTCTGAGTGCTGCACCATTATCAGTAAAGGCTAGACCTTCGGCTGTTGCGTAGGCTTGCATACTAGCGGGCATAGCCGTGTCTTTTCCAGAAGATTTTGCATCAGCTTGTAATTGTCTTGCTTCTTGTAACAAAGCTGCAATTTGTTTTTGTTCATCTTGTGCTTTTTGAATTTCATTCATCTTATCAGTAGCATTGGTTTTTGCTTGTTCTGATAATGATAATTGTAATTTAGCAAACATAAGTTGAACGCTACCAGCTGAATTAAAATCCGATCTTTCCATGATAGAATTCAAGCTATTTGAATTAACATTATTTATAGACATAAAAACTCCCTAAATAAATAATAATACAATTGTTTTTTAACCACCACGAGCAATTGAGCCAAGTGTTTGATTAGATTCTTGAATGGAAGAGTTAGCGCCTTGTAAATAAGAATTGTACTGTCCCATAAAATCTTGAACATATACCATTAATTGTTGTGTATTTGTTCCTAATTGTTCTTGATGAGCTTGAAGTGAAGCGATAGCTACTTCCCATTCTTCATGTGTATGGCACCAAATGCCGCCTGTTTTGTCATAGGCTAAGTCATTTGAATCCATATAGCTTTTCATTTCACTTGTCATACGTGTAGGGTCATCAGAAGATTTAGCATCTGCTTGTAATTGTCTAGCTTGTTGCAAAAGAGCAGCAACTTCTTTTTGATCATCTTGTGCTTTTTGAATTTCATTCATTTTATCAGTAGCATTGGTTTTTGCTTGTTCTGATAAAGCAAGCTGTAATTTAGCAAACATAAGTTGAACACTGCCAGCTGAATTAAAATCTGAATTTTCCATGATTGAGTTCAAACTGTTTGAACTAACATTATTTATAGACATAAAAACTCCCTAAATAACAATACACTTATTTTTTAACCACCACGAGCAATTGAGCCAAGTGTTTGATTAGATTCTTGAATAGATGAATTAGCACCTTGTAGATAGGAATTGTATTGTCCCATAAAATCTTGCACATACACCATTAATTGCTGTGTATTTT
>CAYJDN010000162.1:0-5032 GCA_964368925.1 uncultured Desulfovibrionaceae bacterium
GACACAAAATGCGCAGTGAGGATTTTGCGTGCGAATGCACCAAAATCTTTACTATAAAATCAGGTTTACCCTCCCCCAAACCCCCACCCTTTACTGTCAAAACTTTTAATGTCGCTAGATAGTGTCGTCAAAATCGCCTTTTCGCCTCTCTCTACGTCAGATTTCAAATGCTTTTTCAGTCATTTATGTTTTAATAAACTCCTTCAAAGCATTTTCATCTTCCTTGATTGAAGACGAAAAATCATATTATGACGACACTATCTAGGGTATATGTTCATAGCTTGGAAAAAAATTGTATTGTTTTTTAGTTTCATTCCTGCCAACTTTTTTAGCTTTGTTCCTGCCAACTTAACTGGCAATGTTTTATGTGTTTCACTAATTGCTATGTTCTTCTATAGTTTTATAAACAAGTAGCATTAAGATTTATTATTCTTTTCTTTTTTAACATATTGATATATTTGTAATAATTTATGATAAAGCAAAAACTTTATTCAAATAAAATCTTTTTTGCTCTTAAAAAAAGAACATTGGCACTTAGCTTGCATTAGAGATTGTAGCAAAATGCTATAAAATAGAAACAATCAACTTTTTATAAAAATGCTCAAACATAGAAAGTTGTCAAGGAGTTATTATGGGTAGTGGTATAGATTATGGTTTTGGAGGCATGCGTTCATTAAACGATTTCACCCAAGCCGCCGCAGTCGCAGGGGATAAAGGCAAGCTTGTTTTAGATTCTAAAAGCACCGATGTTCTTGCTAAAGGCACAAATCCATTGAGTAGACTTTTTAGAGATATGACAGGCTCTAGCCTTAAATCTCAAGCAGAAAATAGAAATGCTTTAGAAAGCTTTGCTGTTGCCATTCATAATAAATATGGTGCAGATGCCGCAAAAATGGTGAGATCTGATGGTTTGTTTAAATCAACTTTAGAAGCAGGTAAACCATTAACTTCACGTATGGTATTAGGCTATGACAAACTAGCTCAGGCAGAAACATCACGCATAAGCACTTATAATCAAAGTGTTTCGGTGAGTCCTGAAAAGCTTGACAAATTGCTTAGCAAATTAGATGCACGCCACGATCCTATAAATGATTCTGCAGAAAGTTTTGCAAGGCGCAAATTGATTAGTGAACACTTTCCAACAGCACGCACACCAATTACAAGTGCTACGCTTGAAGCAAATGTAAAATCAATAAGTACAAGTATTGGATATCATATGAGGGCTGCTTCAAGTTTGATATTTTCAGCGAAGAACAATACTGACAAAGCGCACGTGGACGCAACAATAAATAAACTTGTTGATTTCCTTGGTGGCGAACTGCGCTTTTCCAAAAAAGAAATAACTAGTCTAGCTTTAGCCTTGATTAAAGATATTACTAAATCGACAACAGCAGCCAACGAGGCTGTAAACGGTGCAAAAATAGCAAAACTCACAAGCGTTATAGCGGATCTTGATAGTGGTGCAAAGGTTGTCGCTCCGTCGCCTGCCTTTGAAGAAAAAGTGACCTATCATAGAGATGCGTATAAAATTACATCACTCAGATCAACAGATACTATGCCTGGTAAAACTGTTTCGCTTGCAACTATAGACACATCTCGTTTCACGCAAAAGCATAATACTTGTTTTGTTATGAGCGTGCTTAGGGCAGTTTGTGAAAATGCAGATGGCAAAACGTATCTAGGTAGTAGATTGACATTAGACGACGCAGGGAAATATCATGTAAAGCTCACAAGTGGTGGTAAAGATTACGATGTTGAAGTCGATCCAAACAATCTTGGCAGACATGCAAGTAAAGATCGCCCAATTGAAGCGAGTGTTATGGAATGTGCAATAACTAATTTTATGGAAACATTACAAATAGATAATTATAGATATGGCAACATTGGTGATGCTGGAGATGTAGGAGAATTGCTTGGGCTAGGCATGACGACTTTTGGAGATTTTATTCCTGATATCGGTGATGATTTAGGAAAATTTAAACAAGCAATAGAAATAGGCTCAGTTTTTACAGATACGGTAGCAACATTAAGAACGGGTGGCACATTTATGACAAGTGGCCATTGGCAAGCTATCTATGCAGGTGGAAGCGAGGCTTTAACCGTGGGCGATTCACTAAATCCTGCTGGTAGAAAGCAACTATCTGTTGAAGAATTATTTAGTAAACTTGTTGCTAGTGAGCTTGGTGGCGGTGTTACAATGACCCTCTTCACTATTCCCACTGTGAAAAGTGCAAGCGAGTAGTGTGTAAAGCCATACTTTATATAATCTTTTGAATAATATAAAGAATATTTCTTATATAGTTAGGGTGTTGCTTGTCAACAAGTAAAACTCTTCATTAAGGAAGATACCCTAGAATAAAACAATAGAAAATTGGAGCATAGAATGATTGAACAATATAATACTTTGATTAAAGATTTTGGAATAATGGTAGGTTTTGACAATCTTGCGGCGAATGAAGCTGGAGAATGTATACTAGGAATTGATGAGCATGTAGTGCATATTGTATTGCAAGACGAACGTGTACTTATTTTTAGCTCTATTGGATATATGACTGAAAATAATAAAGAACTTATCTATGAAAGACTTTTGTCAGCAAACTATCTATTTTCTGAAACAAAGGGCGCAACTTTAGGAGTGAGCCCTATAGATCAAGAAATACAACTTATAGTTGCTGAACAATTGCAATATCTTGATGCTGCAATAATGGTAAGAGTGCTTGAAGGCTTTTTAGAATGTCTTGACTATTGGAATGGGCTTTATGAAGAACTTTCAGCAATAAATGAAGTGTCAATAAACGAAGAAGACTTTGTTGGTCTAAGAGTATAACATATAAATTTAAGAGGTCTAATATGAGTATAGGTCCAAATACACAAGCAGTTCGCACATTAACTATGGACGATTTTGCCGCAGCAGCGCAGGGCGTGAGCGATAAAAGTAAGATTGTTCTTTCTGATGACAATCAAGGGATTGTTGCAAAAGGCAGAAGCTCTATAAGTAGAGCTTTTAGAGATATGACAGGCTCAAGTGCATCTTCACGAACTGAAAATCAAAACACATTAAATGCACTTCTCAATGCTATCGGAACAGAATACGGCGAAAAGACAAGAACTATGATTTCTAGTTCAAGCCTATTTAGAAATGCCCATAGGGAAGGTAAGCCACTTACAGCATCAATGTTGAGAGCTTTTACAAATGAAGCTGTAGGAAGCCGCACTAAAGATACAATTGAAGCAAGAAACACGAGCTTTATGGCTAAGGCTAGAGTTTTAGATGAAACAATTTATAAAAAATATTCAGCATTTAAAGCTGTTCCTTACACAGCTGACAAATTCATTCTCGATAAACTTTTAGCTCGCACACTTGGGCAATCACGTGATTTGCTCATTACTGATGCAAATCTTAGTCAAGTCGTTGATACATATTTGCCAGAAGTAAATGGACAAATCGAAAAAGCTGTAAGCGCTAAAAATCTATTTATTTCAACAGGCGATGAAAGTGAATTTATGCAAGCTCTTAATGTTATCGAAAGTGAGCTAACAAATAAGCTTTGGGCTGATTCTGATGATGTGGTCAAATTCTGTAAAGCCTTGAAAGAAGACGCTAGAGCCACATTTGAAGCAAAGGCGGATAAAAGTCCTGAAGAAATAGAATTTTTTAATGGTAAAATGCTTGAATTAGATGGTATGATCGAAAGATTTGATAGACTAGCAAGACCAGCCGCCTATGAAGAACCTCTTGAAAGATTAGATGATCTGCCTGCTCGTGAAAAAATAAAACTACCAACAGAAGTTTTGAACGCAGTGCCAAAAGATCCAGAAGAAGCAGCAAAAGTAATTGCTGACGCAAGGGCTAGGGGTAAACATATTCCACAAGAACTATTGGATAGGTTTGAAGCAGATACAGTAGTTGCAAGTACAGATACAGCTAGCGTAATGGAAGATGATAGCGAAGACGGTGATAAAACTGTAACATCAAAAGATGACGCAATGCGTTTTGCACCTTTTGAAGATGATGAAGATGATGATATGGTTATTACTTCTGCTGATGCACAACCAGCAGCAGCTGTTGCAGGTGGAAAAATAAAGATAGGCGCAGAAAGACTATCTGTATTACCAAAAGATCCAGAAGAAGCAGCAAAAGTAATTGCTGACGCAAGAGCTAAGGGTATACATATTCCGCAAGAATTATTGGATAGGTTTGAAAAAAGAACAGGCGAGTAGTGTTAAGAATACATCTTCTGTTATAAAATACTTCTTCTACTATTATATAGATGCATACTATATATAAGTAGATGAAAAAACGATAGAAAACACATAAGATAAATAGGTGAATTTATTTGATTAAAAATAAATTCACTTTTTTTTATTTTTATGCTTGACATTTATTTGAAAATCATACATAACTGCTTCTCGCTGATTGTTTGAACACAAAAGTTTGACGAAATAGCGAAGTCGGCATAGCTGAAAAGTGAGCCGATTGTTTTTTGAAAAAAAGATTATTTTGATGAAAAAAAGTTCTTGACAAAGGAATGGAAATTCATTAGAAAGTTTAGCTCGAGCTTACGAGTTTTTGGTTTTAGATTTATTTGATTTTGACACATGTTTGAATACGATTGGGTTGAAATTGTGAGATAAAAAAAATTAGAAATTAGAAAAAAAGTTCTTGACAAGAAAGAGAGATTGTGGGAGTATCCACTTCGCGCTTTTGAGTTGAGAGATTTTTTTTGGCTTGAAGCGAAAAAAAATAATTTGAAAATGATTATTTTTTTATTGACAAGGTTGAGAGTTTTTGATAAACTGATTGACCGACACACTGAGAAAATATTTCAGTGGCTAGCAGTACGACTGCTAATTTGACAAGTGAAGAGTGAGTAGGAATAATAAAGAATAAGTAGTAGCTTGACTACTACAACAATAGTAAATGCAATGCAAATTGCATATACGTCAGTACAAATTGAGTTCAAATAAGCTTGTGAAAACAAGTTGACTTGAATTAAAACTTTTCAACTGGAGAGTTTGATTCTGGCTCAGA
>CAYJDN010000163.1:0-1710 GCA_964368925.1 uncultured Desulfovibrionaceae bacterium
ACAATATCTTAAATCTATGAAATACTTTTTATAATATCTTCAATATGCGGAAGCGCTTCATCGTATTCATAGGAGGCAATACATTGTTTTGCTTCATTGATTGAGAGAGCGACATTTTCGTTCCAATTGTATTCTGAGAGTACTTCGAATATATTTTCGATTTGTGAAATATCTACAAATTGTATAGCTTGAGTCAGTTTTTCTAAATGTTCAAGTAGGAAGGGGTTTTGTCCTTCTTCTTTATCTGTATTTCCAGACTCTTGAATTGTGGTATAAGGTTTGAGGTTCTCGCGCAAGTCTTCGAGTAGGATTGAGAAATCTTCAATAAAGATTGGGTTATTTTTGTCAATAAAGTGCCAGTCTTCTTTGGTTGAGGCATCTTCAAGCTTAGCTGCATGTGATGAAAGGTCTAAAGCGCCAATAGAGGCCGAAGCGCTTTTGATTGCGTGCACTTCTGTTTTATAGGCTTGAAGGTTTTTTTGCTGATAATATTCGTTAATAAGAGGGAGTTTTTTAATACCGTCTTTATAATAGGTAATGGCAATGTCGATATAATTGTCAAAATTACCACCAAGCATTTTCACGCCATAGTCGATGTCAATATTGTCGATTTGTAAATTATGATTTTGTGACTGAACTATTTTATTCATAGGCACAGTTGGTATGATTTTATCTTGTGGTAACCATTGTGATAGAATTTCATTAAGTTTTGAAATTTCAATAGGTTTAGCTAAGAAGTCGTTCATTCCTTCGCCTGTGAAGAGTTCTTTAGTACCGACAATTGCATTTGCTGTGAGAGCGATGATAGGCAGATTTTGGAAATAGTCTTCTTGTATGCTACGCACTGCAATTGTTGCGTCAATACCGTCCATTTCTGGCATCATATGATCCATAAAGACGAGATCGTATTTTGTATTTTTAATTTTTGCCACGGCTTCAACGCCATTTTGTGCTGTTTCCATAGCAAATTCATAAGGGCGCATAAGTTCTGTTGCTACTTTAAGGTTAACAGGATTGTCGTCAACGATAAGAATTTTAGCGCTAGGAGCTATAAAGAAGAGGTTTTCAGCATCAATTGAGAAAGTAGATGCTGTATTATTTAGAGCATTTGCTACTTGCATACAATGTGCAGGTAGGGTGATGGTGAATATTTCATCATCGCTCAATTTTGTATAGCTAGATTCAGCTAAGAGCACAACTTTAGCTTCTAATTTTTGTCTATCGACAAGATTTTGTACTTTTTTTAGATGTAGTGAAGGAGTGAATATATAGTCATAGCTTTTTTCATTAAGCATTTCATAAAGTTCTGACTGATTTGTGCATACTTCACATACAGAACCAAGATTTTCAATAGTATTTTTGATAGAATCTATATAAAGTTCACGTGATTCATATAAAAGAATTTTCTTTTCTTCGGCAACAAAGGCTATAGGCAAATATTTTTGATAATCTTGTTCAATGCGCATGGTAAAGGTTGAGCCTTCACCAAAGACACTTTGTGCTTCAATTGAACCATTCATCATTTCGCAAAGTTTTTTAGAAATGGCAAGACCAAGACCTGTGCCTTCGATATTGCGGTTTTTCTTTGTATTGACTCTTTCAAATTCTTCAAAAAGTCTACCCATATCTTCTTCTTTGATACCTGTACCAGTATCAATAACTTCGAAGACAATTTCAGCCTTTCCATGTCTATGTTCACCTGTGACTCTT
>CAYJDN010000163.1:1720-5024 GCA_964368925.1 uncultured Desulfovibrionaceae bacterium
TTAATATGATGTGTCCACTAGGTGTAAATTTGATGGCATTATTCAAAATATTTATGACAATTTGCTTTATGCGAATTTCGTCACCAATAAGAATTGAGGGTAGGGTGCTATCAATAAAAGTGAAGAAGATGAGTGGTTTATTATCAAGACGCATACGAGCAATATTGATAATATCATTGAGCATAGAGGGTAAATGGTATTCAGTAGAAACAATATCTACCTTACCAGATTCGATTTTTGAAATATCGAGAATATCATTAATAATAGTGAGTAAGCTATTTGAGGCTACTTTGATGCTAGAGGCGTATTCTGCAACCTTTGAATTAGTGCTTTCACGCAGGAGCACTTCTGCCATACCTGAAATAGCGTTCATCGGAGTACGAATTTCGTGGCTCATGTTAGCAAGGAAGTTTGATTTTGCTTTTGAGCTCATAAGGGCTTCTTCGTGTGCAACTATAAGTTCTTCATCTGTTTCAGCTTTTTGCACAGCATTGGCAAATAAAGAGCCTGTAATTCTAAGCATATTTTCTTCAATTTCGTTAAAGAGCTTTGCTTCTTTATCGTCAGAAAGCATCATAAAGCCCCACAATTCGCCATTTAAATGGATAGGGGTGACGAGTATTGAGTGAACATTTTGGAAGCTCATATAGAATTGTTCTAATGGAGTAAAGTCACGCACATGCGAATTCAATACTTTGTCTAATTTTAGATATTTTGCAATAGTTGGCAGGTGATCGTCTAAATTCACTCTTTTATAGACATTATTTCCCTCAATGGCAAATTGATAAAATTCTGTTTTTTGATCTTTTGTGAATCTGCCTTCAGTAATGCTTTCAATGTTAGCAGTTTCAAATTTTTCTTTTATTTCATCGGGATTTACGACATAATTTAAATTTGATTCAAAGGCCATTTTTGCGCATAAATTTTGACCTTCTTCAGTGATTCTCCATACAGAAACTCTATTTCTTGTGCCTACTGAATTTAATTCTAAAAGACAACTTGACATGACTTCTTTGAGATTTTTATAATCGTTGAAAGCCACAAGTTTTTGAGAAATTGAGTTGACGGCTGTGAGCATTTTATCGTGCTCAACAAGGGATTTTGTGCGAATTTCAATTTGTCTTTCTAAGTGAGTTTGATAATTTTCAACTTGTTCTAGCGCTTCGCCAAGCTCCTCTTGAGCCCTCATAAGTCGATCAATATTGAGATGCCCGCCCATAAGACGTGTAGGTTTTCCATCTGCGTCTCTTTCAATAATTCTGCCTATATCTCTTGTCCAAATATAATGCCCATCAGCATGTTTAAGCCTTACAACATGCTCATATTTTGAAACTTTTCCAGCCAGATAATCATTCATGACTTTTACACCACTTATGTAGTCTTCTTCATGAATCATTTCTAAGCGTCTTTCTTTTGACACTGTCATTTCTGCAGCAGAAAGTCCAAGCATTTGAATGTATTCAGCATTAAAACGGATTGTATCATTGACTAAATCCCAATCCCAAGAGCCAAAACCAGAAATATTGATAATGAGATTGAGCAAACTACTATGTTCACGCAGGCGATCTTCTGTAGATTTAATACGGTCGATATTTTGCATAACACCGCAAAAAACAAGAGGATTTCCATCTTCATCATAATGAGTGATACGCCCTTTATCTGTCATCCAAGTGATAGAGCCATCTTTGCGAATCATACGGAATTCAGCTTCGTAACTATCTGACTTTCCTGTTAAATGCGCATCTATAAGGTTATTAGCATAATCAAGATCTTGCGCTAGTGTTAATTTTTCCCATGTTGCTAGAGTATGCTCTAATTCAAATTGCTCATAGCCTAATAATTCCATATACTCGGCACTATAGACGACTTTGTCCGTTTTGAGATACCATATCCAAATGCCAATCTTTGTGACATTGATAAGTTCTGCCATTTGTTCTATCGTGACGATGAACGGATTTGAATTGAGTGAATTTGCGCTATTAGACATAATGTATACCTGTGGGAAAGAAATCAGTAGTAGTCGTTACACTTGCATGGAACAAAATTAACAAGAATTATTTATATGATTCAGAAATAATGTTAAAAGTATCAGAAACTAATTTAAAAGCTTCAATGAGTTTAGGGTCGAAGTGTGTGCCTGCGTCGTTAATAATCATTTGCACAGCTTCTTCATGTGGATATGGTTGTTTATAAGGACGCTCTGAAATAAGAGCATCATAAACGTCAACAATGGCCATAAGTCTTCCATTTAATGGAATTTTATCGCCACTAAGACCATGAGGATAGCCAGAACCATTCCATCTTTCGTGGTGAGTGGAAGCAAATTCAGCAGCAACTCTTAAGAATTCAGCATCTTGCACATCTGACATGGCATAGCAAATAGCATCTGCGCCAATAATTGTGTGCGATTTCATGAGGTCAAATTCTATAGGGGTGAGGCGTCCTTCTTTTAGTAAGATACTGTCAGGAATGGAAATTTTACCCACGTCATGCATTTGGCTTGCTTGAGCGTAGAGATCTACGTCTATATCTGAGCCAAATTCATCAGGATAAATACCTTCTTCTATTACTTTTTGTATAAGTACTTTAATATAGTTACGTGTACGCAATAAGTGGCCGCCAGTTGAGCCATCTCTTTTTTCTACCATATCAGAAAGCACGTGCACAACAGCGTATTGCAATTCACGAATAACTTCTGTTTTATCACGCACCATTTGTTCTAAATTTGTGCTATAATTTAATAGTTCTTTTTGTTGGTGAGCTAATTTTAGGTGGAGTTCTACACGTTTTAGCAAGAGAGGAAAAGAAAATGGTTTGATAATATAGTCTACAGCACCAAGATCTAATCCTTCAAATTCGCTTGTGATATCATCTTTTGCAGTTAGAAAAATAACTGGAATATCAGAGATATGTGAAGGCATTTTCTTTATTTCTTGTATAACGTCAAAGCCATTAAGTCCTGGCATTTCTACGTCTAGGAGTATGAGATCTGGTTGCACTTTTTGCAAGATAGCTAATGCCTTTTCACCGCTCGGTAGAAGTATGGCGTCGTATTTTTGTTCTAAAGCTTTTCTTACAATATTTAGATTTGTGACATTGTCGTCAACAACCATGATTTTATTTTTTATTGTACTAGTATCCATAATAAGGCTCGATTTCTAATTAATGCGCTAAGGCTTGCAATCTTTTGAGAAATAATATTTTATATATTAAGTTGTTCGTTAAATAAAAACTTTGTGAATAATAGCATTAGAGCACATGGCAAGTCAAGCTATTTTTGGTATAATCAATTTTTCTTTGTGAA
>CAYJDN010000164.1:0-1983 GCA_964368925.1 uncultured Desulfovibrionaceae bacterium
ATTATACTAAGACGTGAACTAATTGCAGAAACGGGTCGTTCACGTTTCTTTTTGAATGGGCATTTGACGAGTCAGGAACACATTAAAAATTTGAGACAAAATTTATTACTTCATGCTTCACAGCATGGGCAACAAAAATTATTGCAAGCGAGCTATCAGGCTAAACTTATTGATGATTATTTAGAAGAAGATTATAGAAAAGCTCTTATTAATAAGCAAAGCTTGCTTGAACAATTGAAAGAAATTTCTAAAGAAAAAGTTACACTTATTCAAAAGATTAATGAATTACGTGATAAGCGTGAATTGCTTGAAAGTCAGCAAGAGATTATAGAAGAAGTAAATCCTCTTGAGGGCGAAGAAGAGAGACTAGAAGAAATTCAAAAAGTCTATACTTCATTTGAAAAGATACAATCTCTTTATGATGATGGCTTAGAGCTTTTGCTTTCTGCCCATTCATTGTATGACCATATTAGGCAATTAGAAAGAACATTGGTACAAATAGCAGATTATGACTCTAGTTTTAGTGAAGACATTGAGGACTTTAAAACATTTATTCAAAGCCTACATGATATTGAAAGCAAGCTAAGAAAGACACCAGCTAAGTTGGACGATGAAGAATATAGCATAGAAGAAGTGGGAAAACGTTTATTTGAACTATCTCAATTAAAAAGAAAATTGAGGAGAACTATTCCAGAAATACTTAATCTAAAGGAAGAAGTGAATACTAATCTTGCTTTCTTAGATAATGCGGAATTAGAGTTGAAACAAAGCAATAAAAAAGAGTATGAAGCCATTGTTGCATTACAAAAAGAACTTTTACTTTTAAACGAAGGTAGAACAAAGGCGAGTGAAAAATTTTGTTCTTTATTAAAAAGTGAATTGAAAGGTCTTGGTTTTGCAGAAGATTTAGAAATATTACCTAATAAATTGCATAAAGAAATATGGCCAAGTTTTGAAGATTTGCCTTCAAGTGTAGAAGACAATTATACTCTACTTTTTGCACCTAACCCTGGTCAACCACCACAAGCATTAGATAAAATTGCTTCGGGCGGTGAATTATCAAGATTTTTGCTTGCTATAACTTCCTTGCAAGTCCATTCAGAACTCTCTTTGCTTATTTTTGATGAAGTAGACGCTGGTATTGGTGGCAATACTCTAAATAAAGTTGCTGATAGACTTAATGCGCTTGCACAAAAGCAGCAAATGCTGCTCATTACACATTGGGCAAATTTAGCAAAATACGCTAAGAAGCATTTCTTAGTGCATAAAGAAGTTGTTGAAAAGCAAACCTTTACTAAATGTAAAGCCCTAGATCCAGAACAAATTGAAAATGAATTGAACAGAATGCAGGGCTTAGAAAAATAATTAATTGAATGTGTTATCTTTTATTCTTTAATAATCTTCATATCTAATTCCATAGGTACAGAATAAAGATTAGACACGCCATTTATTATATTATGTCCAACTACTCGCCATCTAAAAGCCGTAGCGGGCGTAAGTGGGCAATAATTCAGAGAAAAAGTACCATTTTTTCTATCAAGAACTTCATTCACAAGAAAAAGTTCACTTTCTTGAGCCATAAAAGGACAGCCTATACAAGCTTCTGTGAGTTCTTCTACTTCTAGAGCTATACTCTTTATATTCTTGATTTTTCCTTCAACATTACCAGTAACGGAAAAACATTGACCATGTGGTAAAGCTTTTAAATTATACCACACAAAAAATTCATTCGACATATCTGGTTCAGGATAGGTATCAGAACCACAAGCGGTAGAAAAAAACATAAGACATATAAGTAAGAATATATTTTTTTTGTTTTTCATATCACACCTATTTTATTTATAAATTTGAAAATAATATAAAGTATTGGTTGAGGTTTATCTATTATTTATACTTAATAAGAATAGCATTGATGGAGAATGATTTTGTAATTTTCAATTATTTTTCATCAATATCTAATACATCAATGTCTAATACATCAAT
>CAYJDN010000164.1:2083-5009 GCA_964368925.1 uncultured Desulfovibrionaceae bacterium
TCTAATACATCAATGTCTAATACATCAATATCGGGCACGTCAATATTTGATATTTCTTTATTTATATCATCATCAATAGCCATAAATTCTTTACTTCCCCAAAGTGTTTTCCATTCATTTATGAGCATTAACGCCTGCATAGGTGAAAGTTCTTCAGGGTTTAGCGTATACAAAGTTTCAAGTAAAGGATGATTTTGTTCCTTTGGAACGGGCATAGTAAATTGGCTGAGTGGTTCAGCTTTTGGCAATTCAATTCCCGGTAGTGTAAGCGCTTCTTCGGCTAAAATTGTTTTGGATAAGTCATGGCCATTATTAGATTTTGCACTTTCTAAATAATGTAGAATTTGTTTTGCTCTTTGCACAACATTTTGAGGAATACCACCAAGTTTTGCTACTTCAATACCATAACTTTTGTCAGTCGGACCAGGAATAAGCTTGCGCAAAAATACAATTTCATTCTGCCATTCACGTATAGCCACATTCATCGTATATACGCCATGTTGATTGCCCTCTAGCGAGGTCAATTCGTGATAGTGAGTTGCAAATAAAGTACGTGGTGAATTATGCTCTTTCTTAGTCAAATCTTCCGCTATAGCCCATGCAAGCGACAAGCCATCATAAGTGCTTGTGCCTCGCCCGATTTCATCTAGGATTATTAACGATCTTTTACTGTTTTGTCTTAATATTCTAGCTGTTTCCATCATTTCAACCATAAAGGTACTTTGTCCACGTGCCAAATTATCACTCGCCCCTACCCTAGAAAAAATACGGTCACAAAGCCCTATATGAGCCATTTGTGCTGGCACATATGAACCCATTTGCGCAAGCAATACTATAAGAGCTGTTTGCCTCAAAATTGTTGATTTACCAGCCATATTAGGGCCAGTAACTAAAATTAAGCGCTTATTTGAATCAAAAACTATACCATTTGATACAAAATTATTCTTACCAACTAAGGCCTCAATAACGGGGTGTCGTCCCTCTGAAATTCTAAGATCCAAAGAATTATCAATCTGTGGACATACCCAATTGTTTTTACATGCAATTTCTGCATAAGATTGCGAACAATCAAGTAAAGCAACCACTTCCGACATAAAGACTAAACGATTGTGTATTTTACAAATTTCTTCTCTTAATGCTTGAAATAATTTGTGTTCTAAATCTTTTCTTAGTTCTGAAGCAGATAAGACTTCTTGCTCAAGCTTTTTTAAATTTTCTGTTGAATATCTTTCAGCATTACCTAAAGTTTGCTTTCTATGAAAATGCTCAGGAATACTTGAAGGTAAATTCGCTTTTGAAAGCTCATAATAGTAACCAAAAACTCTATTATATCCAAGCTTTAGCTTTGGCAAATTATGTTCATTTTGTTCTTTCTGTAATTCATTTTCTAATAAAGTTTGCGCATCTTCAATAAGAGAAATATAATGATCTAATTGGCTATTATATCCTTTATTGAAAATTTCACCTAAAGTTATGGCATTAGGGGCATCAATAGCAATTGCTTGTTGAATAATTTCAGCTATATCAGATAAGTTATCCCAATTTGTAAGTACTTCACGTAAAAGTTTAGGCATATCATTGAATAATTCTTGTTTATCTACTTGAATTATCAAATTATTTGCATAATTATTATTGAAGAATGTTGCATAAATTTTTGGCAATAAAGCAAGTGAATTTCCAAGCGCTAAAAAATCTGCGGGTAAGGCTCGATTGAAATGTATTTTTGATAATAACCTTTCAATATCATAGAAATTTAATAATTGTTCCCTTAAAGCATTTCTTACATCATTATTTTCAAAAAAATAGCTGGTTACTTCTTGTTGTAGAATAATTTTTTCTTTACTTGCAAATGGCTTACGAATATTTTCTGATAAAAGCCTACCGCCAGATGGTGTGAGAGTTTGATCAATGGTATGAACAAAAGTTCCTAAACCTTTCTTTCCGTCAGTTCGTTGAAATAATTCAAGATTTTTTTCGGTTACTTCATCAATAATCATGTATTGTTTGAGCAATAAAGGCTTAAATGACTTCAAGTGATGCACTTCTTGCTTTTGTGTTTGCTCCAAATAAATGAGTAAAGCACCGCAAGCACGCATCAAATCAGGCGTATTTTCAAGGCCTACACTTTCTAAGTCTTGCACTTGCAAAACACGTTTAATACATTCAAAAGACTTATTCTTATCAAAATGTGAACGCTCAGGTAGAAATACTCTACGTATTCCCTCAGCAGATTTTATAAATGGAGGTGGGCTAACTGTATCTATGAGCAATAATTCTTTAGGGGCAATTTTCAAAACCCATTGCGTTACTTCTGTTTCCTTACTACTCTCAAAACCAGTCCAATCGCCAGTAGAAGCATCTAACCACGCAAAAGCATAAAGCGAGGTTTTAGGATTATAAAGATATGCGCCAAGATAATTGTGTTCTTTGGCTTGTAAATTATTCGGCTCTAAAACTGTACCTGGCGTAATAACACGTGTAACGGCTCTTTTAACAAGTCCTTTCACCGTTTTAGGATCTTCAATTTGATCACAAATTACAAGAGTAAAACCTCTTTCTATGAGTTGTGAAGCATAATTTTCTAAAGCATGATGAGGAACTCCAGCCATAGGTATGCCAGATTCCTTTGAACGTGAAGTGAGCGTTAATTGAAGCTCCCTAGCAACTTCCACAGCATCATCAAAGAAAAGTTCATAAAAATCACCCATGCGATAAAAAAGAAAACCATCAGGATATTCTTTTTTGATTGCAAGGTATTGCTCATACATAGGAGATAATTTTTCGTTTTGTGACATAAGCTTCCAACATGTAGATATAAAAATATGTTTAGTACATGAAAATCACATACTAAACATATAGTTTTTTATGATAAATTGCAATTATTGATTATAATTTTTTCTAATTTCATCTAATCTTTGACGAGTTT
>CAYJDN010000165.1:0-4983 GCA_964368925.1 uncultured Desulfovibrionaceae bacterium
AGTTTATTGTAAAATTTATACTAGCTATTGTGCGAAAAAAACATTGTCGAGTGATAATATGAACTTTGAATCTCCTCCAATAAATACAGTTGCATTTTTTATTTGCTTCTTTATTTTCTATTTCTCGCTTTGCTCATTTGCCGATACAATACTCGATAAACCAAGATTTGGGAAAATTGGCCGCATCATTCTTTTTACTTTTGCTGCAGTTTTTTTAGCATGCGTATTAAAAATGCATGATGGAATTACAACTAATACAGTTTTTATGAATATTGTAGCCTACATTTCCTTAGCTGTAACTTACCGAATTTTATATAAAAATCAATTTGACAATATATTGTTATTATCATTGACAAGTCTTGTTTTTTATATGCTCTCCAAAATAATAACAATAAGTGTGACTGCATTATGTCTTGGGCAAAGCGTGCAATATGTTTCAAATACGGAAGATCTTTATTTTTGGACATTGCTTGGGGCTCTTCTGCTTACTTCGCTTGCTACAGTAGTTTTTCTAAAATTTATGCCTAAACGGGTGTTTCATTTGATGAATAAGGGCATAAAAGAGCGTTTACCCTTTACTCTTTGGTTTGTTTTTACAGCCTTGTTTTTATTTGTAAACATGTTTGTTTATACTAATAATGACCTAAATTTTATTCTTTCAATTGCTCAACTTTCCATTGCTATTATTGTTTCGCTTGCATGTGTTGTGGTTTTTATTTTTGAAATGAAGAATAATGATGTTGAATATTATCAAGAAAAGTCTAAAGATTTCAGAGATGAAGCAGATAGAGAAAAGTTTTTTAGAAATGTTATTTTAGTAGACACTGTCGCTTCTTATGAATGTAATTGCACAAAGGATACTTTTAAATTATTCAATAATGGCACGCCTTTAACCATACCAGTTGGTGATAGATATTCTGATATGATTCAATTTATCGCTAAAAACGCTGTGCACCCTGATCACTTTGAAGAATTTATCAACACAACCATGCCTAATAATATTCTTAAATCTTTTGAATTAGGCATAAATGAATTAATTTGTGAATATCGTGGACTTTGGGGCGAGTCTAGCGATTATGTGTGGTTTAGAATTGTTATTAATTCACTCATCGACCCTCGCACTAATGAAGTTTTTGCTTGTGGCTATCTAAAAAATATAGATAAGCTGAAAAGGCAGCAACTTGAACTTAGACGCATGGCTGAGAGAGATGGTTTAACCAATACTTACAATAAATTAACAGCAGAAGAGCGTATAAAAGAAAAACTCACATTGAGAAAACCAGGTGTGTTATTCATTATTGATATTGATAATTTTAAATCTGTGAATGATACTTTTGGACATCCATTTGGTGATAATGTCATTGTCGAAGTTGCTTCAATCATTCAAGCTTTGTTTAGAGATGAAGATATAGTTGGACGTATTGGCGGCGATGAATTTTTAGTGTTTATGCCAACAAAGAGTATTCAACAAGCTTTGTATAAAGCTGAAATGCTTTGTAATCAATTGAACATAACTTATGAACAAACAGTAAGAATTTCTGCAAGTATTGGTATGTCTATTTTTCCTGAGCATGGCAAAAGCTATTCCGATATTTATGCGAAAGCTGATATTGCGCTCTATACATCTAAAAACAAGGGAAAAGACACTTTTACCATTTATTCTGGCGAAAGTTATCCAGAATATTCAAATAATCGTACAGAAATTGAAAGTGAACAAAGTAGCAAAAACGAGTAGTTAGCGTAAAAAAAAATTAAAAAAAAACTATACTATTATTGACAGAATTTGCAAAATAATCTAGTATTACTTAATCCTTACCTATGGACTTATGGAGGCTATATGAAAAAACTTTTATTATTAACTGCTTTGCTCCTTGCTTTTGCTATTCCTGCTATTGCTAACCAACCAGCTACACCTGCTGATGGTTTAATGATGGATGAAACAAAGATGCCTGTAACTTTCAACCACTCAACTCACGCAACAGTAGCTTGTGTTGATTGTCACCACCCAGTAAATGGTGCTCCTAGTTATGAGCCTTGTGCTACAGCTGGTTGCCATGATGTTATGGGTAATAAAGCAAAAGGTGTAGATAGCTATTATCAAGCTATGCATAAGAGAACTGGCACACAATACGGTACATGTATTTCATGTCACAACGATGTTGTAAAAGCTGCTCCTAAAGCTGAACAAGCTGCAAAAAGAAAACTTCTTACATCATGTAAGGGTTCAGGCTGTCACGCATAGTCGAACAAATTTTTTACGAAATAAGCCTCGAAAGAGGCTTTTTTTGTGCCTAAGTTATTATTGTTTTACTGTTTTTTTGTTTTTTGTTTTGTTTTGTTTTGTTTTCTTTTGTTTTCTTCATGCGTGAACAGCTTTGCTAAAAATGCCTTATGTGATTTTATAGTAAAAATTTTGGGCTACTGTATTGTATAACTTTTAAAAGGTATGGACTCCAAGGGCTTTGCTTCTCAGAATGTTAAAACTTTAAGGAAATAAAACTCTCTCGAGCATAGGATTATCTTTAAAACTCAAATTTACTAGCGACATTAAAATTTTTTGTAAGGAAGGGGGGGGAGCTCGAGAGGGGGAAACCACAACTTTTTTATAAAAAAGTTGTGGTTTCTCTCTCTCGAAAAAAATAAAATCTCATTAAAATCACCATAAAATCACTAAAAAAGGAAATTGCTTTTTTTCTTGAGATTTTGTATAGTCATTTTATGAACAATATTTCTTTAGCAGCAAAGTACAGGCCACAGAATTTTTCGACTATGCTTGGCCAAGACACGATTAGGAAGGTTTTATCCGAAGCGGCCTTTTCCCAGAAGGTTGCTCCAGCGTATTTATTGAGTGGCACGAGGGGTGTTGGCAAAACGACTATAGCACGTATTTTTGCCAAGGCTTTGAATTGTGACACTGCGAGCACAAGGGTAAATGGCGAACCTTGTAACGAGTGTGAATCGTGCAGGAGCATTACGCAGGGCAGGCATGTAGATGTATTGGAGATGGACGGAGCTTCGAACCGTGGTATTGAGGACGCTAAGAGAATTCGTGAGATAGTGCAATATGCGCCGCTTGAGGGGCGTTATAAGGTAATTATTATTGATGAAGCGCACATGCTGACAAAGGACGCATTTAATGCGCTATTAAAGACACTTGAAGAGCCACCATCGCATACTACTTTTGTTTTTGCGACAACTGAATCACATAAGTTCCCAATTACTATTATTAGTCGTTGTCAACACTTTGTTTGTAAACCAATTCCTGAATTGGTATTGCGAAATCATTTGAAATTTGTTCTTGAAAGCGAACAAAAAAGCTTTGAAGATGAAGCTTTGCAAATTATAGCGAAGAGGGGTGCTGGCAGTGTGAGGGATTCGATGTCGCTGCTTGATCAAACGCTTGCTCTTGCGGCAGATGCGCCTGTGAGTGCTAGTTTGACTAGAACAGTACTTGGACTTGCTGAAAAAGACATTTTATCTAATCTTCTTAGAGCGATAGCTGATAATAATCCATTAGAAGTTGCAAAAAGCGTTGAAAGTATGACATTGCAAGGTCTTGATATTGCATATTTTTTACGTGAACTTGCTCAACTTTGGCGTTCTTTTTTCTTATTACAAAAATATGGCAATAAAGCATTGGATTTGTTAGAATTAACCAGCGATGAAGCAAATAATTTATTAGAAATGGCAAAGCCATTTTCAGCTTCATTTGTGCATAGTGCGTGGCAAATGACATTAGAGGCACAAAGAAAGATTGTGACTGGACTTGAGCCAGCTGTTTCGCTTGAATTATTTTTGATTAATCTTGCTTTATTACCTGAACTTTTGCCTATTGCTGAATTGAAAAATATCGACGAAGATGAAGCTGAAAAAAAAAAGCTAATTCAAACTGATAATATAAATAACGATTCACAACATCTTGATATTATTGATGATACTTTAGAATTGTCGTCTAGGCTTGAAAGTGAGCAATCTAAAGAAGAAGTGATAAGTCCAGCCAAGCTAATTTCTTCTAGTGCTGAAGCTGTTAAAAATATTGCTTCTTCAGCTGAAAAAGAAAAAGTAGGTGTAAGCCTTGAAGAACCTTCTTTTGAGCCAGTAAATGAAGCTATAGAGGGCGATAGTATACGTTTTGAAAACAATGAAGTTTCTGAGCAAGTCATTGAACTTGCTGAAACTTTAGATAGTGATGATAAACATGTTCAGGAAGATGAAATTATTGAACAGTCAGGTGAGCCAAATTTTAAAGACTTTTTAGCCTTTTTAAAAAACAATAAAAACAACGATTTATACATTAAATTAAATCATATACGTAATGCGAATTTTGAAAAGAGCGAAGACAGCGCTTTTGATTATCACATACGCATTGACGCTACTTCTCTTATACATGCAAAGCAATTAGATGCAAATGCTTGTAAAGTAATGCAAGACTTGCTTTTTGAATATTGTGGGTATAAGGTGGCTGTTGAAATTAATAGCAAAAATCTTCCAAAGACGCCTTCAAAATTGAAAGAAGAATTGGAAGAAAAACCAATAATACAAGAAATAAAATCACTCTTTAATGCGCATATTGTCTATTGTGAAGCGCAGAAAGTTGATTAAATAAGGAGCAGAATAATGAAAAATATGAATGATTTAGTGCGCCAAGCACAAGTTATGCAAAACAAAATGGCTAAAGCAGAAAAAGAATTAGCCTCTAAAGTTGTTGAAGCGAGCGCTGGTGGCGGTATGGTGAAAATTAGCATGACTTGTAAGCATGAAGTTAAAAGTGTGATTATTGATCCGCAACTTTTAGAAAATCCTGATGCGGAAATGTTACAAGATTTAGTTTTGACAGCTGTTAATGAAGCTATACGCATTGGAAAAGAGATTACTGACCGTGAGATGCAGTCGATATCGGGTGGGATTCATCTTCCTGGCATGTTTTAGGGTTTTTATTGAGTTTTTTACTGCGTCAAAAGGATTTTTTAAAAGAGTCATGGA
>CAYJDN010000166.1:0-221 GCA_964368925.1 uncultured Desulfovibrionaceae bacterium
TGCTGTGTTTGCTCTTCTTTTGTTCTGTTATTTCGCTCTATAAGCCATTTTTAGAATGATTTAAAAAACAGTATTGATGATATGGAAAAATTTTCCCTCCTCCTAGTAGTGTAGATTTAGTCTAGATAATATCTAGATAAATAATGGGAAAAATTTTCATATAGACAAAACTTTTATTTTTTTATTTATCACATAATTATTTGATATTATTGATGTTATTT
>CAYJDN010000166.1:231-3627 GCA_964368925.1 uncultured Desulfovibrionaceae bacterium
ATACGTTGAAAATATTCATTTTTATTTTAAAGCATTTTAAAAAAAGCTTTAAAAGTGCATGTTTTTTCTCTTGTCAAAAAAAGTTGGCACGCTAATTGCTATATACAAATCAAGAAAGGGAGCATGCCCTTATAAACAACAGCTATAAAGCTAAAGTTTGTAAATAAGTGGCATAAGCATAACGCAATATGCGTATGCTACTAAATGATAAAATTTCATATTTTATGGAGGAATAGATTATGTCAATGATTATTAACCACAACTTAATGGCTAATAACACACAGCGTCTATTGAATAACCACTATTCTGAGTTAGCCAGTTCAATTCAAAAATTATCTTCTGGTTTAAGAATTAATACCGCAGCTGACGATGCTGCCGGGCTAGCTGTTAGTGAAATCATGCGTGCTGATATTGCAGCAATGAATCAAGGTATCAGAAACGCAAACGACGCTATCTCATTAATTCAAACCGCTGACGGCGCGATGCAAATCATCGATGAAAACCTTATCCGTCTAAAAGAACTTGCTGAACAAGCCGCAACTGGTCACTATGACTCTGTACAGCGTCTTATAATAGATTCTGAATATCAGCAAATGGCCTCAGAAATTACACGTATTGCAAAAGCGACAGAGTTCAACAATATCAAATTGTTAGATGGAACTTTATCAAGTGATACTGTAAATCTTGATGGCGCAAGTGCGACAAACCTAAACTCCGAAGGTAAATTGAAAGTTCACTTCGGTACAACAAACCAAAGTGCTGAAGATTATTACTATCTCAAAATTGCTGATGTTAGTGCTTCCGCTCTAGGTGTTGGTAACACAGCAGATCCAACAGCGCTTGGTTATACTATTTCAACTCAAGGCGCAGCGGCAAATGCACTTCAAGCTATTGAAAATGCGATTGTTTCTAAAGATAACGTACGTGCTCACCTTGGTGCTATGCAAAACCGTTTAGAAAGTACCGTTTCTAACCTTGAAATCATGGCTGAAAATTTACAAGCTTCTGAAGCTCGTGTGCGTGACGTAGACGTTGCAACTGAAATGACTGTATTTACTAAGAATCAAATTCTTACTCAATCTGCAACTTCAATGCTTTCACAAGCGAACTCAATGCCTCAAATGGCTCAACAGCTCATTGCTGGCTAAGCATCTCTCTTTTCTACATAAAAAGCAAAAGAACACGTATGCAGTATACGTGTTCTTTGTTTTATTTTAAGCTAGTCAAACAAAAGCTAAATATGCGTAGTAAAACTACTGCAATTATTGATTTTTTACTTTGCACTGCCGTTTTGAATCAAAACCATATAAAAGTTCTAACTATTATAAAATATTGGAAGTTTTCTAGGTACAGCCTTAGAATTTTTCTTAATTATAAAATAGAATACACAAGACAAAATATTTGTCATTTTTTTGGCAAAAATGTAATGTCTTTATTTTTTTAGATTTCTTAAGTAATTATACCAATTTTCTAAGCCCTCTTTTGAAGTACATGATAGAGGGAAGATTTCAAGTTCAGCATTGAGAGTTTTAGCGTGCTGCATAGCCTTTTCAACTGAAAAAGAAACATAAGGTAGAAGATCTAATTTATTTAGCACCATTGCGCTTGAAGCATGAAAAAGAGTAGGGTATTTTTCAGGCTTATCATCGCCTTCTGTTGTTGAGAGTAAGGCAATTTTTGCATGTTCGCCGCAATCAAATTCTACAGGGCAAACCATATTTCCAACATTTTCAATAAATAGAATGTCGGTTGACTCCAAGTCTAAGCTCTCAAGCGCTTTTGCAACCATGTCAGCATTCAAGTGACAGCCGCCCTCAGTATTGATTTGTACAGCTTGGGTGCCAGTTTGCGCAATGCGTCTTGCATCATTATCCGTTTGTAAATCGCCTTCAATGACGGCAAATTTAAATTCATTTGAAAGATCAGTGAGTGTTCTTTCTAAAAGTGAAGTCTTACCCGCACCAGGAGAAGAAATAAGATTGAGCGCTATAATATTGTGCTTTTTGAATAATGCACGCAATTCTTCGGCTTTATTGTCGTTTGATTCTAATACATTACGGACTACAGGAATTTGCATAACTACCTCAAATTATAAATTTATTTTTCAGTAACTTCAATGTGAGCTACAAGTAATTCTTTGCCCTTTATAAGCTTATGTGAAGCAATTTGCTTGCAAAGAGGGCAAGGTAAGAATAATTCTTCTCTTTCTTCAATTGAAAATTCTTTTTTGCATGATGAACATTCCACAAGTGGCATAATACATTCTAATTCAAGCTTGGAATTTTTAAGAAAAGGATAATCACTTTTCACTGCATCATATGCTTCAAGAAGAATTTCAGGCACAATCTGACTAAGCAAACCATACTGCACTCGAACCGATTCAACATTTGCAAAAGGTTCTTTATGAATATTTTGTGCGCTCATATCAATGTGTTCAGAAATGTTTTCTAGGACAATGTCTTTTATGGAGTTGGCTATAGCAAATTCGTGCATTTTATTACTTTTTTATTGAAGTTTTTATGGTCTTGTGTCATACTGTTTCTACGAGATGAAATAGAGCTTAATCTATTTTGTCATTCGAAGTATACATATCGTAAATCTTTGTGTCAAGAAGCAAAGAAAATAATGAAAGTATAAATTATTTTCTTTAGATATATCAATTGCTTGCAGAGGTTTGTTGTATACAAGTCTAAAGTAGGTTCTCAATGGAAAATGTTAAATTTTTAGGGGTATATTCAACCCGGAAACCCAAAAGCAATCCATCGGCATCAGATCACAAGCCAGTTATGCGTAAGCAACTTTATTTTGTGTGGCGTACCGAAGATGAAGAATATCATCAAAGAGCAATTGATAATGCTTATAAACCAATAGGTGATTTTGAAAATCTAGCTCAAGACGAATTTTATGCAAAATATCTTTACGAGGCTAGAGTGCAAGCCACTCCGCTAGTGCATTATGAAAAAAAGATGTCAGATGAAGAAGAAGCTGCCTTTTTACAAGAATTTATAGAATTAGATATCCAAAGCGACGGTCGTGATAACGAAACCTTTCATATAATAAAAGAAAGCAATAATGCTCATGAAATCAGCGGGCAAAGAGAAAAAATAAACGAACAACAAAACATTTCTCATGGCTCACACTTAGATTCTGTCAGTAAAAAAGAAAGAAGTTTTGATCGAACACCTGCTTCATTAGAAAAAAATGCTTCACAAATAGATGCCTTAGGAACAATAAAAACTTCACTTGATATAGATGTGTCCGATGATGATTTTTCAAATAATCATATAGATTTGCTTACAAATGATGTAAAAAAATCAAAAGAAATTTTTGATCCAGACAAACCTGAAGCTAATCCTTTAAAATTGAGTAAGGCTAAACTTCTTGAAATGGAATTAA
>CAYJDN010000166.1:3646-4950 GCA_964368925.1 uncultured Desulfovibrionaceae bacterium
TTTGCTCTACAAATCGCTAAATATAAAAAAGAGCGTGCAAAGCAAAGTGAAAGAGAAATTGAAAAAATTCTTAGACGTGAAGAAGGAATTGTTGAAGAACACCGCTTTATGTTTGCTGACTTCGGCATAGATCTAAGAAAAATTAAACTCTATGAACTTGCAAAATTGGCTTTCAATCGAGCGAAGGAATTGAAAGAAAATGATCCAAATATCTGGTTTAACTTAGCAAGAGTTCATTATGAACTAAAGGAATATAAGGTGGCTTTGGAATGTACTAGGCATTGTCTAGAACTTAGCCCCGAGCATGAATATGCTATAAGGCTAAAAAGCGCTACGGCTAAAGCACTGGCTGTTGCTACTGTTATACAATAAAATTATTGCTTTGTTCTGGAGGAACAATGAAAAAAATTATCCTATATATCTCATTAATCGGCAACGTTCTACTTATTGCCATACTTATACGCTCAGCAATGTTCTATAATGCAAATATGAGAAATCCATCTTATCAGGGTGAATTTGTTGCTAAAAATTCAGAACAGCAATATTTGTTGGGCAATAGTGCGGGCAATAGCGCTGGTGGTGTTGTTGAGAAACCTGCAGTAGAAGCAAAAGTGGAAGGAGAAAAAGCCGAGCTTGAAGTAAAAGAAGTTGCGCCACAAGCTGAAAATCAACAAGCTCTTGAAGAAGCAAGAGAAATTGAAATTGGTGAAGAAGCAGCTCTAGAAGCCAACCAACAAGAATCTATTCAAAATGTTGATCCAAATTTTGAAGAAGAAAATAAAATTGCACAAAGCGCACGTGAAGCAGTAGCTCAAGCTGTAAAGCAAAGCGAAATCACAAATGAAATTGTACATTCACATAAAGATATAATAGCAAGTGTTGAATCAAGCTACAGAAATAGCTTACTTTCTGTTATGATTAACGCCAATAAGAATATAGATGCGAAAAGCTATATCCTTGATAATCCAGTAAGATTGGTCGTAGACGTGAAGGGAACTTGGGAACTACCAAAAATTCCAGATCTTCCGCAAAACGCTTTTGCTAGAAGATTGCGCACTGGTTATCAAAAAGGTATTACTCGTTTTGTTATTGATATGAGAGAAGCAAATTTCACTTATGATCTACAAGATAGAGGCAATTCCTTGCAATTGTTCATATTCTTTGACACATCTAATTAGGAAAATTTAGGAAATAGACGCTTATAGAATAAAAATAGAATAAAGAATTTGCTTTGGTATGTAGTTTCTTATTTTTTTTGTCTCCGACGGCCAAAGGAACGGCTGTCCCTTTGGAAACCCGTATGA
>CAYJDN010000167.1:0-4527 GCA_964368925.1 uncultured Desulfovibrionaceae bacterium
ATACAAACAATTTTTCGCTGTATAACCAAAAAGCAAAAGAATTAATTTAGAAACATACCCTAATATATAGGGCTTATGGTTATGTGTTATTCTTTGATTTCTTGTGCTTCTTGCACATTCTTTATTACATTTGCTTTTTTCTGATTCGCCTCATTACGTTTCCAGAAGCCAGGAAGCAGTCTATAGAGGAATTGAGAGAAGCGTTCAAGGTAAACAAAATAAACGGGAGTGATATAGAGAGTAACGACTTGCGAGAAAATGAGTCCACCAGCAATACTAATACCAAGTGGAATACGCATATCAGCGCCTGTTTCACCAACGCCAAGGGCAAGTGGCAGAGCGCCCATGATGGCAGCTAGTGTGGTCATCATAATTGGTCTAAATCGCACCAAACAGCCTTCAACAGCTGCGGTTTCGGCGTCTAAATGACGTGTCCTTTGTGCTTCAAGTGCGAAGTCGAGAATCATAATAGCATTCTTTTTAACAATACCAATAAGCATAATCACGCCAAGAATTGATGTCATATTTAGCTCTTGATCGAAGATATAGAGTGAAATAAAAGCACCAACAGCCGCAGATGGAAGACCTGAAAGAATGGTAATTGGGTGAATAAAGCTTTCGTACAAGATACCAAGAATAAGATAGATAAGCACTAGAGCCACTAATACGAGTGTAAGCATACCAGACATTGACGATTCAAATTCTTCCGTACCGCCATAGGTTCTAAAGCTTACGCTGTCAGGCACATGTTTTTCGAACAATGCATTAAGTACTGGAATAACGTCATTACGTGAATAGCCCTCAACTAGGTTGAACGAGAAAATAGCTGATGGGAATTGCCCTATATGACCAACAGAGAGCGGCCCTGTTTTTAATTCTTCCGTAACCAAGGTATCAAGTGGGATAAGATTTCCTGAATATGTTTTCAAATTAATTTTTGAAAGTATGCTCATGCCTTGCTTTTGCAATTCAGGAGAAATTTCCATAATAACTTTATAGTTTGATAAGTCATCGTAAATAGTAGATATTTCACGCTGACCAAAGGCAGAATAAAGCGTGCTTTCAATCTGCGCTACGCTAATACCAAGTGAAGTTGCACGATCACGATTAACTTTAAATTCAATAATTGGGTTTTTAAGCTCGAGATCACTTGTCACATCACGTATCATAGGAACTTTATTTAGTTCAGCTTCAAGCAAGAGAGAAGTTTGCTGCAACTCTTCTAAATCTGTACCAACAAGGGCGTAGGAGTCAGTACCTTGTCCACCGCCACCGCCAGTTTGCGTGCCGTTCATTACAAATACTTGCAAGTTTGGATTAGTATTGAGTTGTTCACGCAACCTATTGATAATGACATCAATTTCTTCACGCTCTGTCGGTGGATAAAGCACAACGTCGATAGTACCAGTATTAGAGCGCTCAAAAAAGGAAACACCACCCACAGAAGAAACAAAGTTCTTGACTGTTGGATCATTGAGCAAAACTTCATGTAATGTCGCTTGCGCTTCTGCCAAGGCTTCAAATGAAATAGATTCTTCGGCTTGTGTTTTTATTGAAATTGAAGAACCGTCCATATCAGGGAAGAAGCCTTTATCTAATTCTACAAGTAAAAAGCCCATTAAAACAAAGAGTAATAACGAAGCAACAAAGGTTTTAAACTTATGGCGAACAACAACACGCAAGCTCTTTGCATAGGCATGATGCAAACCATCAAGCATACGACTCAACAAACCAAAGAAACCGTGTTGAGCATGGTGGCTATGCGAAGTGAGAAGCTGATTTGCAAGCATAGGAGTCAATGAAATCGAAACCACACCAGAAAGACCAAGCGCAATAATCATAACAGCGCCAAATTCAAAGAACATCTTACCAACAAGCCCTGGCATGAACAAAATCGGCACGAAAACAGCACATAAAGAAACCGTCATCGACACAATTGTAAAGCCAATCTCCTTAGAACCGTCCATAGCCGCATCATACGGACTTTTGCCCATTTCACGGTGACGAATAATATTTTCTAGCATAACAATAGCATCGTCCACAACAAGCCCTACAGCAAGAATTAATGCCATCATACTAACGTTATTGAGTGTAAATCCAAGTGCATACATAGATGCAAAAGTGGCCATAATGGTAAAAGGTAAGGCAAGCGATGGAATAATCGTTGCTGTAAAATCACGTAGGAAAACAAAGATAACAACAACAACAAGACATACCGTAAGCCATAGTGTAAACACAACTTCTTTCAAAGAATCTCGAATAAAAATAGAGTTATCTTTCACAATTTCCATTTTCAAAGATGGAGGAAGTGTGGCTTGAATACTTGGTAATTCTTCATAAATTCTTTCAACAAGTTCAACCGTATTACCACCAGGTTGACGCACAACTTGAACAACAATGCCCTCAACATCGTCCACCCACGCTTTTTGATCACGAGCCTCAACACTGTCGAGCACATTGGCAACATCACCTAAACGTATAGGCGAGCCCTCTTTCCATGCAATAATAATATCACTAAATTCGCTCGCAGTCTGTAATTGGCCGTCAACTTTAATATTACGCAAACGACTTTCACCCTGCAACACACCAGTAGGAAGTACAACGTTCGCCGCTCCTACAGCATTCACAATTTCGTCAACGCCAACGCCTAAAGCCGCCATACGAGCAGGATCAATCTGCACACGAACAGCAAAACGCTTTGCGCCACTAATACGAGTTTGCGCAACACCACTAATCATGGAAAGTTCTTGCGCAATATACGTTTCAGCATATTCGGTAAGCTGTTGTAATGTCATAGAATCAGAAGTGATAGCTATGTTGATAATTGGTAAAGAATCAGGATTGAGCTTGAAATAAATTGGCGGTGTAGGCATAGAATCTGGCATCGACGCTTCAGCTACGCTTATCGCTGCTTGTACGTCTAATGCGGCAGAATCAATATTCTCATCAAGTTCAAATTCAATAAAAATTGAAGTAATCCCTTGCCTACTTTCAGAACTCATTTGCTTAATACCAGCAACACTAGAAAGCTGTGATTCTAGAGGTTTAGCTACAGAAGTTGCCATAGTTTCAGGGTCAGCACCAGGAATCATCGCAACAACAATAATGTAAGGAAATTCAATGCTAGGCATATCATTGATAGGTAAGGCTCTATAGCCTACAATACCATAGAAAAGCATGCCAAGCATGAGCAAGAGAGTGGCAACAGGCCTTTTAATAAAGATTGCAGAAATATTCATATATATACTCTCTATTTTTCTTCAAGTACGCTAATTTTTGCACCATCATAAAGTCTAACATGGCCATCAACAACGACCTTATCTCTCGCCTTTACGCCAGATTCAATAACACTATAACCACCCTCTTCCACACTAACTTTAACTTTTTTCAGCATGGCTTCATCATTCACTACAATATAAACAACACTGCCCTCTGGTCCAAGTGCTACCGCCTTTTCAGGCACAACAAACACGTTTTCAAGCACATCAACAGTAACAGTAATGTCCACAAATTGACCAACCCAAAGTTTACCTTCCTTGTTGTCAAATTTCGCTTTAAGTAATACTGTGCCTGTTTGTGTAGAAATATTGCCTATAAAACTAAGAGCGCCTTCAATTTTTGAACCGTCAACAGTAGTGATAAATACTGGAATTACTTCGTGTTCTTTTTGCGCTTTTTGCAAAGCTGCCAAATGCTTTTCAGGTACTTGGAATGAAACTTCCATAGAATTTATGCTATCAATATTTGTGAGTATTGGCTGACCAGGTGCTACAAGATTACCAATATCTGTATTGATAGTGCCAACCCTACCAGAAATTGGTGCTGTAATTTCAGCGTAAGAAAGATTTAAACTCGCATTTTCAATATTCACTTTATCAACTAAAATAGCTGTTTGCAATAAATTTACTTGCGCAGTCACTTGTTCAATTTGATCAGTACTCACAGAGCCAACTTTTGAAAGCTTTGTAATTCTTTCTAAATCATCTTGCGCTTTTTCTAATTGAATTGTATTTGATTGTAAGCCAGCTTTTGCCGCTTTTAGAGCCATTTCTAAAGGTTTTTTGTCTAAAGAAAAAAGCATATCACCTTCTTCTACAAAAACATCTAATAATTCTCCACCTGTACGAGCTTGAATATAGACTGTTTCACTAGCAGAAACACTACCAACACCATGAATATATACGGGTACATCAGCACGCTCAACTTGAGCAATATTCACCAAAACCGCTGGCGCTTCCTCAGCAACCGTTACTTCTTTTTCTTCCGAACAGCCCACAAGCGCTAAAGCTAAAAATAGGGGGAGGGCAAAATACTTTTTCATAATTACTCCGTATATTTCGCAATATCATTGCATTTCTAAAAATCATTCTTTTGACGTGCAATGATGCCATATTCTGCCCAAATTATCAAGTAATTTCTTTGTTTTTTTGAGGGAGGGAAAACCCCTCCCTTTCCTTACAAAATTTTTAATGTCGCTAGGAAGTGTTTGCTTTATCTATAATCCTATGTTCGAGGACGTTTATAGCC
>CAYJDN010000167.1:4537-4906 GCA_964368925.1 uncultured Desulfovibrionaceae bacterium
ATAATCTTTCTTCATAATATATGGTGGGAGTGAGTGTTTAGCTTATTAAAGACATGGACTATATTTATTATAAACATAAATTTATATCTCATTTTTATTGTTATTTGAACGGTAGCAAGGAGTGAATCTATACTATTAAAGTTTTCACGCTCCCATGAAAGTATAAAAAGAAAGATTATAGGTATACCATTTACAGTCTACATCATTTAAGTCACGTAAAGCGTGAATAGCGAGTTAAATAACGACATTTGACACTGCTATAAAAATTGGCGATTATGAGAAAGATGCGCTTGCGCAGATTTCGATTAATCGCCAATTTTTCATAGGGGTTTCCAAAGGGCCAAGTGGTCCTTTGGCCGTCGGAGACAA
>CAYJDN010000168.1:0-921 GCA_964368925.1 uncultured Desulfovibrionaceae bacterium
ATGTATTTTTTTTTAAATTTATATTGTAATTGACCTGTTTTATTGGATATAAGTAATTTATTATAAGCCTTTTACCATTCAAACTTGACTTTTATAAAAATAATTGCTATATTGTTTTTTCGATTGAATACTCAAAGACACCCTAAGTCTTAGGGCGTCTTTTTTTCATTGTCTTTTTCAATCAAGTATATCACACGATTATGGAGGAAATATGTCAATACCTATTTCTGTACAAGGCTTTAAAAAACTCGAGCATGAATTAGAAAATCTCAAACAAGAAAGACCTATTGTTATCCAAGCTATTAAAGAAGCTCGTGAAGAAGGCGATCTTAAAGAAAATGCTGGCTATGATGCAGCAAGAGAAAAACAAGGTATGCTTGAAGCACGAATTAATTATATCGAATCACGCTTACCACTCTATACCGTCGTAGACTTAGACACACTCGATGGCGAAAAAGTAATCTTCGGTGCTACTGTGAAAGTTGAAGACGTCGATAGCGGCGAACAAAAATTCTTCACACTCCTTGGCGCAGATGAATCTGATTATGCAACTGGCTCAATATCCATCTCTTCTCCTGTAGGACAAGCCCTTTTAGGAAAAGAAGAAGGCGACGAAGTGACTGTTGATGTTCCAAAAGGTCGTATTACTTATGAAATTCTTTCAATAGAATTCAAAGGTACTCAAGCTTAATACATACGCTTTATTACTATAAATTATAGTATAATTAAATAATAAATATAAAACAAGAGCTTACTTAACCGCAGTTAAGTAAGCTCTTTATTTATTTTCTTTTATAGAATATTTAGCACAAACTAGCTTTCATACCCTTCAAACGCATATTCAGTAAGCACTTATTCAGCATTTGCGCCGCAACATTTCTTATATTTTTGACCAGAACCACATGGGCAAGGATCATTTCT
>CAYJDN010000168.1:931-4853 GCA_964368925.1 uncultured Desulfovibrionaceae bacterium
CACTGTTTACTTGAACCTTGTCTTCATTAGCTTTTATATTCGTGTTTTGAATGGCCTGTTCTTTATGTTCAAATGTATGCTGTTCAGCTTGTGACTGCGCTTCATTTGCTGGTTTTACACGCACATGAGTGAGTGAACGTATTGAATTTTCACGCATACGCTCAAGCATATCACTAAAGAGCTGAAAACCCTCACGTTTATATTCTAATTTTGGATCTTTTTGAGCAAAACCACGCAAGCCAATACCTTCACGTAGATGATCCATATTACGCAAATGCTCTTTCCAAGCCTTATCTAGCTCTTCTAAGAGGAAGTAACGCAATACATCTTTATATATTTCGCCAGCACTCTCTTTCAAAGCCTCAAAATTCGCCAAGGTGCGCTCACGAGCCTCTTCCTTAGTTGGAACTTCTGTTTCTTCAAGTGGAGTTTCAAATTTTAAATTACATACGTCGACAAGCCTTACTAAAAGTGCGTGCTTGTCTTCAGCGTTCATGCTTTTTACTTCATCTGCATACATTTCATCAAGAACTTCATCAAGATATTCTTCTAATAATGGAGTAACATCTTCAACTTTGATAAATTCACGTCTAAAATCATAAGTCACTTCACGTTGTTGATTCATAACATTGTCATAATCAAGCAAAGATTTACGCACTTCAAAGAAATGCCCCTCTACTCGCTTCTGTGCATTTTGAATAGCCTTAGTAACAAGTGAGTTTTCAATCGGTTCATTTTCTTCCATACCAAGCTTTTGCATAATGTTTGAAAGCTTGTCAGAACCAAAAATACGCATTAAATTGTCTTCTAAAGAAAGGTAAAAACGTGATGAACCAGGATCACCTTGACGGCCTGAACGCCCCCTAAGCTGATTATCAATACGGCGAGATTCATGGCGCTCTGTGCCAAGAATATGTAAACCGCCTAGCTCCACTACTCCCTCGCCAAGTACAATATCAGTTCCACGCCCTGCCATATTTGTGGCTATAGTCACTTTGCCTTTTTGACCAGCTTGAGCAATAATTTCAGCTTCTTGCGCTAAATATTTTGCATTCAAAACATTATGTGGAATTTTTTCCTTTGTGAGCATTTTAGAAAGAAGTTCAGAATTTTCAATAGAAATTGTACCTACAAGTACAGGTTGCCCTTTTTCATGTAATTCACGAATAGATTCGATAATAGCATGATATTTTTCTTGCTGTGTTCTATAAATAACGTCAGCTAAGTCCTTTCTTACAACTTTTTGGTTTGGTGGAATTGCCACAACTTCTAAATTGTAGATTTGACCAAATTCAACCGCTTCAGTTTCAGCTGTACCAGTCATACCAGCAAGCTTGTCATACATTCTAAAATAATTTTGGAAAGTGATTGAAGCGAGAGTTTGGTTTTCTGCTTCGATTTTTACTTTTTCTTTCGCTTCTAATGCTTGGTGTAAGCCGTCGCCAAAGCGTCTACCTGGCATTGGTCGGCCTGTAAATTCGTCAACAATAACAACTTTTTTATCTTCTGTAATGAGGTAATCAACAGCATTTTTATAGCAATGATGCGCCCTTAAAGCTTGTAAAATATGGTGTTGTAAGGTGATAACATTAGGATCAAAAAGATTTTCAATATTCAGCATTTTTTCAATAGCTTCAACACCAGCTTCTGTAAGTAAGACTGTGCGGGCTTTTTCGTCAACAGTAAAATGCTCTTCAATAGTCAATTTTTGAACAAGAATATTTACACCATTATAAAGCTCTGTGCTTTGATCAACAGGGCCAGAAATAACAAGCGGAGTTCTTGCTTCATCTATAAGGATAGAGTCAACTTCATCAACAATAGCAAAATGATGCCCACGTTGCACAAGTTGTTCAGCTCTAAATTTCATGTTATCACGCAAGAAATCAAAGCCAAATTCATTATTAGTACCATAAGTAATATCAGCAGCATAAGCCTCTTTTTTCGCTGCTTCGTCCATATTATGAACTAAAATACCTACGCTAAGACCAAGCATATTATAAAGCTTGCCCATCCATTCGGCATCACGCTTAGCAAGGTAATCGTTCACAGTAACAACGTGTACGCCCTCGCCATCTAAGGCATTTAAAACAACAGGTAAAGTCGCAACTAGAGTTTTACCCTCACCAGTCTTCATTTCTGAAATTTTTCCCTGATGTAATGTAATACCGCCTATAAGCTGTACATCATAATGACGCATACCAAGCGCACGCACAGAAGCTTCACGCACAAGGGCAAAAACTTCTGGTAAAAGTGCATCTTTACTTTTTTCGCCAGATTGTACGCTTTCTTTATAAGAAGCAAAAAGTTCTCTAAGTTCTTCATCACTCAATGACTGCATTTGACTCTCTAAAGCATTACACTTAGCTATTAAAGGCCTTAGTGATTTTATATATCTATCGTTCCTTGAACCAAAGAGCTTACGTGCTATAAAAGAAAACATATATTCCCCCAAAAATTATCTACAATATTATATAAGTATATTCTTAAAGCATGCAAGTAGCAAGGAATAAAAAAGTTTATTTTTTTTGAATGTGACACCCATGCTGTGTTTTTATATACAAAATTTTTATTTTTTATTTAGAAACACATTTTAGAAATTTAACCCATTCCACATTTAGAAACATTTCATAAATTAAAGTTTTATTTCTATTAAAGCGCTTAGCCCAGAAGCACACTCTAGATTTTTTTTAGATTTTCCCTTTAACCTTGTTTAAATTTTTCCTTTTTAATTTCCATAAATAACAAACACTTATACTTAAATTATTAACTTTTTTCCACTTGACAAATCGAAAAAAAATGACTATTATGTTTTCTGTAAAATTGCAAGATTTATACTTTGCTTTCACCTTTATCAGGGGTTACTATGTTCTTCGATAGATACAACCTATTCATAGTCAAAGAAAAAACTGGTGGCACACGCACACTTAGCGTGCGTTCTGGTTTCATTTTTTCATTTTTTGCCTTATTTATCCTACTTCTCGTTGGGAACGTTTACCTATTCACAACAAGTAAAGACAGCGCATCACTACAACAACAACTTTTTGACACTGAAAAACTTTTGGAAGAAAGACAAAGTCAACTTGTTGCTATGGCTAATGATGTGCAAAATGTAAAAGAAAGCCTCAACCGTATGCAACAATTCAACTCAAAACTTCGTGTTATGGTTGATATGAACGAAGCTCCTGTTGAAACAGGGCTTGGTGGTTCACGCTACGAAGAAACCGAATTAGGCATTCTTCCCTTGCATCGCCAAGAACTTGCTGGACGTAAAATTCGTAGCTTCTTAGATGATTTAACAAAAGAAGCAAAACTTGAAGAAGTGCGTCAACAAGAATTACTCCTTGGCATGCGTGCTAATGCAAACCGCTTAGCAACAATGCCGTCTATTATTCCTGTTGAAGGCTTTACAACCTCTTATTTCGGTGCTAGAAATTCACCATTCACAGACAGAAAAGAATTCCATAAGGGTCAAGATATTGCCGCTAAAACTGGTACTCCTATCTTTGCACCAGCTCGTGGAACAGTTACTTTTGCTGGCGATAATGGTTCTTACGGTAAAGCAATTGAAATTTCACATGGTTCTGGTATTGTTACTAAATACGCTCACTTAGACAGCTTCAATGTCAAAAAAGGCGATATTGTTGAAAGATACGACGTTATAGGTGGCGTAGGTTCAACAGGTAGAAGTACTGGCCCACACTTACATTATGAAGTACGCATCAACGGCGTTCCGACAGATCCATTACTTTATGTGCTAAACTAGAGTACATTTCTAAAGACAAAAATAGAGGCATATCGCAAGATATGCCTTTTCTATTTAAAATAAGATTGTTTATAGCATTTTGCATAAAGATACTGAAAAAGCATTTGAAATCAGACGTAGAGTGAGGCGAAAAGGCGATTTTGACGACACTATATA
>CAYJDN010000169.1:0-4851 GCA_964368925.1 uncultured Desulfovibrionaceae bacterium
GGCATTTGAATAAAAGGTGGAATTATATCTATAAAAAGAAGCTATAAATTGCCTAATGTGTGAATTTAACATAAAATAATGCTTTTTTGTATTATCATCAATTTCAAATTCAATACATTTTTTCTTTTCCCATTCGTCTATGCAATTATTAATTCTTTGGAGTAATGTTTCACCACTATATATATTAACATTATATAAATATATTTCTAGCTTTTGTTTAAAATCAAATTCAGCGCATCTATTGGCAGCTTCATTTTTAAAAGCTTCCATAAAAAAAGCTAAACTTTCAGCAAAATAATCAGATTTAAAAAGCGTAACTAATGGTGATTCTTGCTCGAAAATTTTCACTCTATCAAATGTTTCATCATTTATAGTGATCATCTAAGACTGATACCTCAACAGCAAACTATGTCTACTTATAATATACTATAGTCTAACATAAAATCTATTTGCCTGTAAAGAAATAGATAAAGCAAATGAAACAACAAAGCTAGAATGTTTATGCTCTAAACACAGAAAACATTCTCAATTAGAGCATTTTTTGAAACACATTCTAATTTAAATTTTCATAGGTGTTTTTTAAAGCTTCAATACGTCTTTTATTGTGGATAATTTCCTTTAAATGCGCACTAATTTTCTTGTGGTATTCAGCTTTTTTTTCAATATCATCTCTACTAGGAATTGCGATAGGTAATTCACGAATCGCCTTTAGATTGACTGAAAGAAGACTTGAACCAGTCGCCTTACTGCTAATAATTTCTTGAATATGCTTTGCTTGTAGATAGTGAAACAACCAAATTGGATCAATTTTATCTGAAGTAACACGCACAATAAGAAGTGAAGTGCCAGCAACTGCGGGCATAGAATGAAAATTATCGTCAGCTATAACATCTTCATTAAAAGACATATCAACAAAGCCTGCACGCCCAATTGTCGCCTTACTTCCTTTATGTGCAAGCAAAATATCATTTTCTTTGAGCGTAAATTTTTCTAATTTTGCGCCATATAAATCCATCTTTGTATAGTCGGCATCGTCTAAAATCAAAAAGCCAGTGAGGGAATCTATATCCTTTAAAGTAATATCTCTAAATATTGTTTGGTCAATATCTTTTTCTGATAAATTCTGATCCTTTATGTTTATGCGAGGCTCTTGACAACGAATGACTTCCGCTATTGCTGAAAGAGGAATTGAATTTTGTAAAGGATTTCTATGCTTTGTTATATACATAAGAGGACTTAACTTATAGGCACGCTCTTTATGGATTTCGTCAATATGTATATCCACACTTGTCAATTTTGAATATATATTCTTATATGAATTATACAAACGGCCAGTCGGCGCCCATGGAAAAGTTTCACGATTCATTATATTTGCAAAAATTTCTTGCAAATAACCGTCATTGAAGCGGTACATTTCAGAATCATTGACAATGCCTTCACAATCCAAATCAAGATACACTTGCGACACACATTCTTGATTGAAAGTATGCAAATCAATCATACTCACTAATTCAGGGTGGTCGTGGTCAAGTACTAATATCGCAGGATAGGTTTTATTGCCCTCTCGCTTTGGTAATGGTAGTTGAATAACTGTATCAAGAATATTACGGCTAAGTAAATCTGAGCGCAAAGAAGAAAATTCTTCCGATGCTAAAAAATTCCAAGTCGTGAAAACAATGCTTGCCTTATATTTTTCTAATTGTCCAAAAATATTTGCATCTAAAGTGGTGTGTGGTAAAGGAAATTGAGAAAGTGCAATATACTTATCTTTCTTAATCTTTTTTGCGTTGAAATTCCAATTACCTATAGGCTCACTCTCTTCACTAAGTAAATATTTTTTTATAGAAACACTCGCTAAGTCGCCCATGTCCTCAACAATAACTTCCTCTGCTTCATGGCAAATAAGTAAAGCAATTGGCAAAAGCTCTATGTTTTTAATAGAAATTTTTGGCTCTTGCTTTTGCTCTTGCTGTTTTTTCAATTGTCCCCTAAGAGCATGCGATATAAGCACACATAATGATGGGGCTGGGAAAAATTGCGGATAGCGTGAACGCAAGACCATTAATATATAAAAGAGTCGTATCTCTTTAGGAATAGAAAGTTTTTTAAAATTTCTTTCAATTGCAGAAGCTAAAACATCATCATAGCGAGCTTGCTCTTCTTTATATTTTTCAATAAAAAGACTTATTGCCTGCGATATGGTGGCAGAATTTGGAATGCTATCAAGAATCCCCTGCGTGGCAGATTTGAAATCTCTAAAACTTACTTTGTCGTATATAGTAAAATATTCCAATGAAATTCCTTTATTGATATTTTTATTGCAAAACTTGCCCAACTAAAGATAATATACACAGAAAAACAAAAATATGCAAACATACAACAATTTGAATTTATTCAATTTATTTTTTAAATCTCCGTAAAAAAAACAGTTACTACCTATTTCGATTTTAGCTACAAGCCTAAGCGTGATAGAGAGGAATTGTGCTGTTATGGCGTGATGGAATGTTGAGGTAAAAATAATATGGAGAAATAACACGTCCTACACTATAAATTAGCTATAGTACAAGCGCTAAATTTAGAAGATAAGTCAATCTTGCTAACAAAATAGCCTAATCCTTAATATTTCCTGCCTCTCTCACCATTTTCGTAAGATTCTCTATTATCTTCCTGTCTTTACCTTGATTGTCTTCAATAGTACTTCCTGGAATAGTCAATAATTTATCAAAATTAAACTTCATATCGAAATCTTTTAACTCATTCCAGCTTATAAGATTTGCATGTAATTTAGCCACTTCATTCTTTGCTTTTTTTTGTAATCCGCCATAGTAGTGAAGAAGCTCTTCATTCTTCCACCAAACTTTCATTTCTTCATAACTTGCGTATTTAATGCCGATTGAACGTGTATACATATTCCAGCGCCTATGCTCAAGCATAGACAAATTACTTATAGCATTTTTGTCATTTTCCAAAATTTCATTGTAAGCCAAGAGGATTTTATCACGATTATTCATAGTATCGCCATTCAAGCTTTCGCCCCAATCCCAATCTTCACAAGTATATAGTTTTCCACATCTTTCTTGCAAACAAGAATAGAATTTATATTTGGTATGCAAACCACTTGCTATCGAAGAAGTTCTATTATATTCAGAAGCATAATAGGATATATCTGCTTTTTCGGCTATTTCGTCCATATTAGTCATTTTTTCATTCGTTGACCAAGCTCTATTTACAACTTTCCCCATAGCATTAAAGTAAGGACTGACGCATACTTTCCACGTATACAAAGATTTCAAATCGCCAAAGGGATTTAAATATGCTTTATTACCTGATGAAATGCTCATGTTTTTTACATATTCGCTTCTTGTTGCGTCATTTTGATGCACATTAATTATAGGCAAACGCAAATCAGTAAAGACATTTTTCCCAAATTTTTCATGCGGGAGTTTTATAAATAATTCTTCGAAATACGCACGTATTTTTAGCGCCACTCGAAGATTAAGATTATCATTACCAAGCGTACAAATCACATAACCAATATCGGGATAATTCTGTATTTCTTCAAGGAAAGAACTTGTTTCAACATCACAAGTGATAAATTTAATAGTAGACTCTTCTAAAGATAAAGGATTGAGATTTTTACCTATGCATTCTGGGCAATGATATTCAAACTTTTTTTGCGCATTTTCATCTTTGTCCACAACAATAATTACTGGAATAGTATAAGAGGTTTGCCCGCACCAAGAAGCAATTATCAAGGCTTCCATACCTAATTGCCCTGCGCCCAAAATTAATATTTTCAAAGTATTTCTTTGTGATTTTGGAATTTCAAGTAAATCTAGATTGTTATTTTCCCTTGGACTGCATGCGTGTTTTGCACCTAAAAAAAGCGGTTTTTGAGAAAATAATTCATAAAAAGCAGAACGATTTTCACGTATGATAGTATATCTGATATGCGCAGCTTCTCTTGGAATTGAATCAACTATAGCTTCTGTTTCACTTTGATTTGAAAGTGTGTAAATATTTATTAATTTAATGTCTTTTTTGCTTTCATAATGCTTCGCTAATTCAAGCATATCATGTACGTTCTTTTCTTCATCATCATTCAATAGAAAAAAATGAACTTCTTTATTTTTGAAACGTCTATTTATAGTTAATTCGCATAGTTCCTTATCTAAAACAATAATATTATTTTTTAAAATCTTATTCCAATGTGCTTTAATATTTTCATCATCATAATGGCTATTTAAAAAAACTACTACCTTATTTTTCTTCTGCCTTTGAATATCTTCTGCAAGCAAAAGCGCCCTTTCTGAAATGCCTGAAAAAACACAAAGTTCCCCAGAAGACATAAAATTATATCTTAGAAAAGCAACAAGACCTTGTAATAATGTAAGAAAAATCCCTAAAATTAAGCTTAAACCAAAAGTGTGCAAAAAGCTAATATATACAGCTGCATAACTTTGAAGAGCCTGAGGTAAGAAGTGCAAAAACCTTTCTGTGCTTAAAACATCGCCATCGCCAAGAAAAGTGCGTATCACTTCATGTGTGGTTAAAAATAGGGCATTTGGAAGTCCGCCATGCGCATTATAAAGATAATCGACAAAATAAAGGGGGAAAATTGCAGAAGCAGTAAGAGCAAGCAAATAAAAGATAATTTGCCTAAGGTGGCAATTCCTTTTGTTCGTAAAAATATATGCTAAACCTGTCACAAAAGTTATAATAGATAGAGCAAAACAGATAAAATAATAATTCATTGTTAATCCAAGTAAATATTAGGCAATTATAGAATTCAAGATAGAATATTCTATATTCGAACATATTGCAACTCAAAATCTTTTTGCAATATGAATA
>CAYJDN010000170.1:0-4405 GCA_964368925.1 uncultured Desulfovibrionaceae bacterium
TTTAAGTATAGCATTTGGGGGGTGGGTTGTCAAGGGGGGAAAAAAGTAAATTTATCTCTACCTACTTGATATTAGTTAAAAATATGCATATAATATTCTTAATAGAATTATGAGGTGAATGCTATGACAAATAATAACTTAGATATTAATGTATATCAACATATTCGCGAAACAGTTTTAATGGCAAAAAACAAGGTGTATACGGCGGTCAATTTTGCTATGGTCGAAGCATATTGGTATATTGGCAAGCAAATAACCGAAGCAAAAGGTGAACGTGCTGAATATGGCAAGCAACTTTTAAAATATTTATCTCAACAACTAACTAATGAGTTTGGTGCTGGGTTTTCCGAACGTAATTTGCAGCAGATGCGGCAATTTTATTTAGCCTTTCCAATTCCGCACACACTGTGTGCGGAATTAAGCTGGTCTCATTATCGCCTGCTTATGCGTATTAATGAAGAAACACGACGAGAGTTTTACCTAAAGGAATGTGTATCAAGCGGCTGGAGTGTTCGGCAACTGGAGCGGCAAATAAATTCGTTTTTCTATGAACGACTACTTGCTACGCAGTCTCAACAGCAAGACTTAGTAAAGGCTGAAATAAACAGTTTAGAGCCGAATATCGATCCCCAATACATTCTCAAAGATCCATATATCTTGGAGTTTTTAGATTTAAAGCAAAATACTGCCTATTATGAAAAAGATTTAGAGCAAGCATTATTAGATAATCTACAGTCATTTTTACTTGAATTAGGTAAAGGGTTTTCCTTTGTGGCCAGGCAAAAAAGAATTACTGTTGATGGTGATCATTATTTTATCGACTTGGTTTTTTATAATTATATCCTAAAATGCTTTGTTTTAATCGACCTAAAAACAGACAAGCTATCATATCAAGATATTGGGCAAATTGATTTTTATGTTCGCTATTTTGAAGATCAAGTAAAATCCGCAGAAGATAATCCAACTATTGGTATCGTGCTTTGCTCGGATAAGAATGATACTATGGTTAAATATTCTGTGCTTGCCGATAATAATAATCTATTTGCTTCAAAATATATGCTCTATATGCCTACTGAGGATGAGTTGAAGGCTCAATTGGAGCGGGAACGTAGGATAATTGAAGATTCGATTGTTGCAGAAGATTAGTTTTAGTGTGTTTTTTGCAATTAAGCTATAGATATATATGTTATATTACCTTTTGTTTTACAAGGGTTATGTTAACGGAAATAGTAGATTGATAGCAATTATATGTATTCACTTTACAAGGCAATGATGTTTCAATTAAAGGAAAGCCCACTATAATCACCATTTTTGCGGCGACCTGCTACCAATACGGATTTTGTTCATGGATTCAGATTCTATTAAAAAAGCGAGAATAGCGTTACAGTAATTTGGGGGGCAAAAACTGTTGTTAAGTTGATGACCTAACGCTATTCTCGTCAAAGAAGGGGTAAAGTTATGAAATTATCATCTGCTATGATACGGAACGTAATATGGCAGGAAATAATAGCAATATTTTTCAAAATATAAGAATATCTCTCAATTGATTATGTATTAAGTATATCATTGTAGCTGGTCATTGTCAATGATATCCTGGGTAGTTTTTTACGACAATTATCAGCAAATTACTTCATTTTTTTATAATTTTAATTTTATTATACCCAAACAACAAATACCCCTTTATAATTAAAAAGTAAAATAAATTTTTAATTATAAAGGGGTATTTAAAATGGTTAGTTTACAAGAACAAATATCATCCTACCTGCTTTTTTGCGATCAAGAAAAAAAGCTCAATGGTAAAACTGTTAAAGCCTACAGGATTGATTTACAGGAATTCTATCAATTCCTACTTACTTCAAACTTAGAATTAGGCAAATATGCTATCTCTCAATTTGTAATTTACTTGCAATCGAAGGCTAAGCCCAACACCGTTAAGCGTAAATTAGCAAGCGTTAAAGCCTTTTTAAATTATTTAGTCGAGAATGAATTATTAGAGCAAAATCCCTTTAATACGATCAAAATACGGATTAAAGAGCCATTTATCTTGCCTAAAACTATACCTTTAGAAAATATTCAAAAGTTATTTACGCACATTTATAGTCAAGCGGCAATTTTGTCTAATCATAGCTCGGAAAAGGCTATTTTATTACGCGATATTGCTTTGTTAGAATTGATGATTGGTACCGGTCTTAGAGTATCCGAACTCTGCACGTTGACCAGGGATAGCATCAACTTGGATTCCGGCTATATTAAAATTTTTGGAAAAGGAGCTAAAGAGCGCATCATTCAAATACCTAATCAAAATATTATTCGAGCATTACTGAATTATGATTTATGCCGATTGCAAAGTGTAGCCGCTTCATATTATTTTGTTAATAAGTTGGGGGAGCGACTTTCTGAACAGTCTGTGCGCTTAATGATAAAAAAGCATGCCACAGCCTGCGGCATTAAACAAAACATAACTCCCCATATGTTTCGTCACAGCTTTGCATCATTGCTCTTAGACCAGGATGTAGATATCCGCTATATTCAACAAATTTTAGGACACTCATCTATTCTTACTACGCAAATATATACGCATGTTTCATCAGCAAAGCAGCGAGATATTTTGGCTATTAAGAATCCTCGGAATTTGATTTTTGTTGAGTGTGAAGGATAATACTTAATTATCTTTGAGGTGGTGGTTTAGCATGGAGATTAAGAGATTAAGCAGAATTGATGATATTGGAGCTCTAAAAAAAAGATATATGGAAAAGTATAAAACGGACCCCATTAATGTATCAGACTGGGCAATATCTAAAGAATTTTATAACAGGATTAGCGGTGTACTAAATATCCATCACGACAACAGTATAATTGATTACATATACTCCTACAGCTTAAACAGGCAAGTTATATCGGATATTCAAAATAAAACCGGAGATATGAGCAGCGAGCGCACATGTATAGTATTCCCTAATAATACAATTTCTATTGTTAACATATGTAATTTATTGCGGGCAAAAAATCTAACAAAGGTAGCAATCCTGCAGCCAGCATATTTTTCTATTGAATTTTGTCTGGATACATATCATATTAGTCATTATTCATTTTGTGTAATGCGGGAAAACGGATATTATAGTGTGCCAATAGAAAAAATAATTAACTCTGGCTGCAAAACAATATTTTTGACATCACCTATTTATTCAACGGGTATATATTACTCGCCTTCCGAAATATTAAAAATAGAACAACTTCTAAATAATGGATTTTTAGTTGTGGCAGATGAAAGTTTTTGTCTTAATGGAAATGAATTAATTTCCAGGCTTTATGATTATAACAATTTTATTGGAATATACAGTCCACATAAATCCATCGGCATAAATGGTCTTAAGTTCTCTATTGTAGATTGTCATATCCAGTATTGGGATTTTTTTGAACAGTGGTTGGATGTATTATGTGGGAATTTGCCTTTTAGCACCTTATCTGCAATTAGTCATTTTTTGTCAGATAACTATGTAGACTGCATGAAGGAATTCTTAGCATATACGTCTTCACAACAGAGAAAAGCAACTAATATACTCCAAATGTATCATAATGTAGAATATGACAAGAGTGCAACTGGAAGCTTATTAACTGTTTATATTAAAAATATGACTTGTGGACAAATATCGGATTTGTCTTATATCGAATCTGTGCTTGCTCATGCACATGCCCTGTATTATCCCGGCAGCTTAAATGGTTTTTCTTCTGAAATTGGCGCTTGTTTTCGCATAAATATGACACTGAGTAACTCAGATTTTTTGGGAGGTCTTGCTCGTATATTAGATTACCTGCAATATTTTTCCTAATCAGTATCTTTTTCTATTGATATTATATTTTTTATTGTATATCCCTGATTACCTAATAAATCATATTCACTGCTTGTAATAACAGAAATTACATTGGTCACAATTTCTGTTTGAATCATTACATTAGATTTAAATACAATATTATCTGTTGTTGTTTGCTCTATAGATGTATGTGCTTCAACTGTAGTTCTGGATGACACCGATGTAGTTAACGGTTTTTTGTGCTTTTTCTCAAGTTCATAAATAACAAGTGGTATTACAACACCCATAAAACTAAAAAACAGTTCTATGCATTTTATTGTATTCTCGGTGCATAAAATCCACTCTAAAAAGGATCCCCTTTCTGCTCGTATAACTGTGGCATTTCCAGTGCTATCAAGTTTACGCAAAATACTAGCTAATTCAATCTTTGGTTTGTTCTTATATTTTAACTTTACAATCATGTTAGATGAATCATAGTCAGCTTCTATGAGTTTTGCCAAGCTATCAATATGATTTCGGCAATACCCTAATAAGTCGTTTTTTATATTATGTAGCTGGTTTGAAATTTTCATAGAAGATATATTGTTTTCTAA
>CAYJDN010000170.1:4415-4847 GCA_964368925.1 uncultured Desulfovibrionaceae bacterium
TTCAACTATGATTTTTATAAATGTAGCTATAGGGATTTTATTGTTTTTATACATGGAAACTGTAATTTCATGGAAAAATTGAACCATGTCTTTTTTTGCAATATGCTCATTCGCAATCAAGTTATATAGTGTTTTGTATGCTGAAACTTGTGCGGATGGGTCAATATATGTTTCATCATAATATGTTAATATGACATGGTTCATAAACATGCCGCGTTCTTTATAAATAGTCTCAATTTTTTTGAGAATAGATGTTATGTTTATATTACACATATCCCCCATTAGAAGAAATTGAAGAGATTGCAAATTTTTATCATCTAAGCCATAGCTATATCCTAGCAGATAGGCTTCCATGGTTGAATTTAGAAACTTGCAGGAATCAAAGAATGTATAATAAAATACATTCTTAAATATAATGCTTTCAAATGTACA
>CAYJDN010000171.1:0-4838 GCA_964368925.1 uncultured Desulfovibrionaceae bacterium
TGAGCAAAAAGCACGAATAGAGCAAGCTTTGCTTGCTCGTTAAATGAGTGATTTTGGGATACTATTAAGGTTAGAGCAGTTTTAAGCTGTATGAAAACTGCTCTAAAGCAAGAGCACAAAAACAAAAGAATTAATTTAGAAACATAGCCTAGGGTGTGTTTCAAAAATAGACGGATTTTTAGCACCAAAGGCGAAAAAAAAGACTTTACAAGGCAAGGAAAAAAGTCTAAACTATTTCTGGAATATCTTTAAATAAAAATATTTTATTTTCCCATAAGGCGGTATATATGCGTGCAATAAATGTATTTAAGCAATCATTAGAACAAATTGTGCAAGAAAAGGGTATTAATTATCCTGCAAAAACAACTATTGAAGCACCAAAAGACAAGAAACACGGTGATCTTGCAACAAATATTGCTATGGTGCTTGCCAAAGAATTAGGGAAAAATCCACGAGAAATTGCCGCTGACATTCAAGAAAAACTGCAAATTGCTCTTCCTCATGCTCAATTTAGCATTGCTGGCCCTGGTTTCATAAATTGCACTTTTGACAATGCTTTTTGGTGGGAAACTTTAAAAGAAGTTGAAAACAAGAAAAAAGAATTTGGTAGAAGCGTTCAAGAACACGCTCGCTCAATACTTATAGAATATGTTTCAGCAAACCCGACTGGCCCATTACATATTGGTCATGGACGTGGTGCGGCTGTGGGCGATAGCCTTATTCGTGTGTTAAATTTTGCAGGTCATAAGGTTGATGCTGAATATTATATCAATGATGCAGGCAATCAAATGCGCACTCTTGGCCTTTCTATTTGGCTTAGAGCTTTAGAATTAGAGGGAAAAAATCCTACTTTCCCTGAAAGTTACTATAAAGGTGACTATATTATTGACATTTCAAAAGACATGCTCAAAGAAAATCCTAATCTAACAAATTTGCCTGATGCTGAAGGTATTGATCTTTGTTATGAATACGGAATGAAAGTTATTTCTGACGGCATTCGTGAAGATTTACAAGAGTTTAGAGTACATCACGACCGTTGGTTCTCTGAAAAATCACTCGTTCAAAATAATGAAGTACAACAAGCCTTTGATATGCTCAAAGAAAAAGGACTTGCTTATGAGCAAGACAATGCTCTTTGGTTTAAAACGACTGATTTTGGCGATGACAAAGATCGTGTGCTTATAAAAAGTGATGGCGAACTTACGTATTTTGCCTCTGATATTGCGTATCATCATAATAAATATGTGCGTGGTTATGACTATAGCATTGACGTGCTTGGCGCTGACCATCATGGTTATATTCCACGTATGAAAGCGGCTATCACTGCTATTGGTAGAGATCCTGAAAAAGATTTTGACGTTGTACTCATACAATTAGTAAATTTATTGCGTAATGGCGAACCAGTGGCGATGTCTACACGTTCTGGCGAATTCGACACTTTGCACGATGTTGTAAAAGAAGTGGGCGTTGACGCTTCACGTTTCATGTTCCTTTCACGCAAAAGTGATAGTCCACTTGATTTTGACTTAGAGCTTGTAAAGCAAAGAAATTTAGACAATCCAGTCTATTATGTACAATATGCTCATGCTAGAGTCTTTGGTTTAGCTCGTCGCATTCAAGAGCAAGGCATTGAATTAAAAAACTTTTCTGATGATATATTAACACATTTGACAACAGACGAAGATAGGGAATTATTGCAAATTCTTGACACTTTTGAAGATTATGTACTTACAGCGGCGAGAAATCTCACTCCGCATAGTATTTCATATTATCTCATGGATTTAGCAGGAAAAGTTCATTCCTACTATGCAAAACATCAAGTTCTTTCTTCTGATATAGATTTAGCTAGCGCACGCTATTTCTTACTTAAAAACTGTGCACAAGTCATAGAAAATGGCTTGAATTTACTTGGTGTTGAAGCGCCCGAAAGTATGTAGGAGGCAATATGGTAGCCGAAAAAAAATACACAAAGAAAGCATCGCTTTTTGGTGGTTTATTTAAGAAATCTTCTGAGAATTCTTATTCTCAAAACACAAGTTCAAAGCCTACAAAGCCTAGTTCTAGACCCAATACTCGCACAAAACAAAGCGAAGAAATTGCACCCAAACCTGCACAAGAATTGAAAGCGAATCAATCTATTTTTCTTTCTTTGCACAAAAGTAATGATGATGAATATGCCATAAGCAAGATGGCAGAAGAAGCGCAAAATAAAGCTTCTGGTCTTGACTACAACCTAACTTTCAATAGAGAACAAGAAGATTTGAGCAATTTAAAAATCCAAAAAGATTCTAAATTATTCAAAAAGCCAAGCATTTTGGTTCAAAAACCTCTTGAAAATGATGAAAAAAGCGTTGAAAATGAGAGCAAATTTGAAGAAACAACAATTAAAAATGAAGATGTTTTTTCAAATAACGAGTCACTAAGTACAAATGCGCAAGAAGAAAAAACAAATGTGCAAGAAGTAAATTCAAACAGTAATAATGTAAGCAATTCAAACACATTACCTCCTTTAGAATTTGCTAAAAAAGACAAAGAAAACAAAATAGATAGCCAATATTCATTAAATGAAAATCAAAGTTATTTATTAATTGCCGACAAGAATGCGTCAAAAAATGACAATAGATTAAAATCAAAGAACAGTGAAAAAATACGTGTTGGCACTTTAGATGAAATCAGCGAACCAAGCGATGAATCAAAAGAAAAATGGCAATGGAATTTAAATTTTAGCGCCACTTCTTTAGTTATGACTTTTGGCGGTCTATTGCTTACACTTGGCTTTTTCTTTAGCTTTGGGCTTTTTGTTGGGCGTGGGCTTACTCCAGAAGCAACAGCACTTCCCCTAGCTTCTATTGTGCCAGATAATGAAAATGTTATCATAAAAAATGCTGACGACACACTCAAGCCTGAAGAATTAGAATACGCAAAAGTCTTAAAAACTGTTGTTGTAGAGCCTGTTGGCATTGATCCTAATAAAATTTATTTAGATAAAGACGGAAAAATTATGCCTGCTGGAACTTATGTCATAGGGCCAGACGATAATTTATTGCCTGAAAACACAATTATATTAGGCGCAGACGGAAAGGCAATAGCTACAAATACTATACGTATCGGCGAAGATGGCAAGGCCATATCAACCACTTTAGCGGCTAATAATGCAAATGTGCCCTATCCTATTGGTCAAGCAGAAATTGTCACTCCAAGCAAGGCAAAAACTGAAAAAATTACAGAACCCGCTGTCGAAAAAGTAGAGGAAGTAAAGGAAGTTGCACCACCTAAGATGTATGATTATGTCATTCGTGCCGCAAGCTTCAAAGACGAAGAACTAGCAGATAATCTACGTGCAACACTCGAGGGCGACGGCATGCGCACACAATTAGCAAGATCTAAATCATGGTATTTAGTAAATATAAATTATCGTGGTACAGAAGCAAATTATGAAAAACTTCGCTCTAACCTAAGAAAACATAGAATTACAGATTCAATAATAGTAAGCAAAGTTGAAGTTGCAAAGAGTAGTTAGCTTTAATTTAATTGAATATATATCTAAAAAGGCTCTTGATTCTATTCAAAATCAAGAGCCTTTATAATTTAACATTATCCTTCGATTATTGCTTTGAAGAAATATTGAAAGTAAGTGCTGTAATTTGGTGGAAGAAGTCTACATATTCCACAAAAACTTTATCTGGGCAAGTAATACGAGCCGAGGAGAAATTCAAAATCCCCTTAATTCCAGCATCAACTAGTTGATTGGCCGCTCTTTGTGATCTTTCTGGTGGTGTTGCAATAATACCGATTTCAATATTATGCTCTTTTAACTTTTCTGGTAAAGTTTTTGTGCAATGAACTTCTAATCCATAAACATTTTCGCCAATTTTAAAAGGATCACAATCAAAAGCAGCAACAACTTGGAAGCCACGATTTCTAAATTCTTGATGGTGAATTAAAGCTCTACCCATATTACCAACACCAACAATACACGCATTCCATGAACGGTTTACATGTAAACACACTTTAATTGCATCTAATAAATAATTCACATAATAACCAACACCACGAACACCAAATTCGCCAAAATATGCTAAATCTTTGCGCACTTGAGAAGCATTCACTTCACAAGCTTTTGCTAAAGGTTCAGAAGCAACAAGCTCTATGCCCTCTTTTTTCATGCTTTCAAGCACTTGTAAATAGGTGGCAAGACGCAAGAGTGTAGCACGAGGTATTTTATCATTTTTTGCAATATTCATAGTAATTCATTTCCGAATAGTATTTTGTTTAAAGTATGAAGCAAAAATGTAAAGAAAATATCGAATATTTGCAAGTGTTTTTTTTCGCAAGTTAGAATTAAAGATAAATTTTTTATTTTGAGGGAAAAGAATGACGTTTTTCACGCAGTGAGGATTTTGCGTGCGAAGCATCCAAAATCTATACTTTGAAATCAGTGTGCGATCAGCACAAAGGGCTTTAGCGAACAAGTGAAAACGACGTTTTTCACGCAGTGAGGATTTTGCGTGCGAATGCACCAAAATCTTTACTATTAAATCAAGCACAAAAGGCTTTAGCGAACAAGCAAAAACGACGTTTTTTGCGCAGTGAGGATTTTGCGTGCATATGCACCAAAATCTTTACTATTAAGTATAATAAAAAAGAGAGCCGAAGCTCTCTTTTCTTATAATCTATCCTAATTAAAGGCTTTTCGATTAACCAAGGAATGGGTTAGCGAAAAGAAGAATAAGGTTAACAAGCAAAGCATAGATACAAAGTGATTCGATGAATGCAAGACCTAAGATAAGTGATTGTGAAATTTGTCCGCCAGCTTCTGGGTTACGTGATGTACCTTC
>CAYJDN010000172.1:0-4824 GCA_964368925.1 uncultured Desulfovibrionaceae bacterium
ACTAAGCTTTTGTCATTCTTTGCATTAATCATTTATGCTCCTTATTATTCTTCGTTTTTCGCTAAAGTTGCAGCATAGAAATTTTGAAAATATTTATAACCTGAAAAGAGAGTAAGAATAAAGGCAATGACAAAAAGTGCATAGCCAATTGGGTTCAAATTTAAACCAAAAAATGGATAATGATAAATAAGCACAATCAATGCAAGCATTTGGAATATAGTTTTTAATTTACCATATTTATCAGCGGCAATAACAATGCCATCATCAGCGGCAACGGCTCTAAGCCCTGTTACAGCAAGTTCACGTATAATGATAAGAATAACCACCCAAGCTGGCAGCCAATCAAGAGCAACCATTTGAATAAACACAGCGCAGTTGAGTAATTTATCGGCTAAAGGATCAAGAAATTTCCCTAAAGATGTCACAAGTTTATCACGCCTTGCAATATAACCGTCTAAAATATCGCTCACAGACGCTAAGCTAAAAAAAGCGCAAGCAAGAAAACAAGTTATAGGCGATGGAAAAGACAAAAGAATAACTACAGGTACAACCAAGATGATGCGAGCAATAGTTATCTTATTTGCTAAGTTTAACTCGTTCCAATTTTTTTTGCATTTTTCAAACATAAAAAAGCGTCTAACCTTAGAGAATTTTTTTATTAAAGTAGCTCAAAGCCTAATAATATGCAAGTGTTTTTTGCCCTTTCTTGATTTTTTTTATATTTTTTCTAAAGAATTTATATTTAAAAATTTAATTTCTTTTTATTTTCCTTTGACAAAGCATGCTAAAGATTTTATCTATAGCGAAGAAAACTTGAATGCTTGCGTAATTTTCTGTGCGCTATTCTTCTCAATCTCAAATCCGAGCTTTGCTCCTTAGAAAAAATATGGCAAAATTTTATATAGCGACCTTTGGTTGCCAAATGAATGTGAACGACTCTCTTTGGCTCAGCCGCACACTCGTTTCTTATGGACATGAAGAAACAAATGCAAAAGAAGCCGACTTTTTTATACTCAATACTTGTTCTGTGCGTGAAAAACCAGAAAAAAAAGTGCATAGCATCTTAGGGCAATTAAGAAAAATCAACCCTAACATGTGGGGGCTTGTCATGGGTTGTGTTGCTCAACAACTTGGTAACACATTACTACAAAGACATTCAAATGTAAAAATCGTTCTAGGCACTGACGCCATTGACAATGCACCTGAACAAATTGAAAAAATTCTCAATCAAGCAAACAAAAGCAAAATTGCCAAAATTTCACTCACTGAATTTAGCACAATTTTTCCCGATAGAGCGCACTATCTCGACACAAGCAAGAACAACAAAAAACAAGCCGTTGCTTACGTCAATATCATGCAAGGCTGCGACAATTTTTGCGCCTATTGTATTGTTCCATACACAAGAGGCGTGCCGAAATCTCGCTCTACACAGTCCATTTTAGATGAATGCAAAGCATGGATAGATAAAGGCGCAAAAGAAATTATGCTTCTTGGGCAAAATGTGAACGCCTTTGGCCTCGACAGACTGAGCGATGGAGTATCTTTTCCTAAATTATTACAAATGATTGATGCCCTTGATGGACTAGAAAGACTAAGATTTATGACTCCACACCCAAAAGACCTAGCCGATGACACAATAGAACTTTTTGGCGAGCTAAAAAGCCTTTGTCCAAGAGTACATCTTCCTCTACAAGCTGGCTCGAACAATGTGCTCAGCGAGATGAATAGAAAGTATACTCAAGAATATTTCTTGGATAGAGTTAGAAAATTACAAAGCGTTCGCAAAGATATTGTTATGGCCTCTGACATCATTGTCGGCTTCCCTGGCGAAAGTGAAGAAGATTTTGAAGAATCACTCAAAGTTATGAAAGAAGCACCAATAATCTTCTCATATTCCTTTGCTTATTCTGATAGACCTGGCACAAAAGCCTCCACTATGACAAATAAAATTCCAAAAGAAATACAATTTGAACGCCTAGAACGCTTGCAAAACCTGCAAACAGAATTAAGCGAAAATTATCTCAATTCACTTGTCGGACAAGAATTAGAACTACTCATCGAAGGACGTAGCAAGAAATCAAATTCAGCAATGTCCCGAGATATTTATGGAAATACTGTGCATATCCCTAGCGATAAAGAAATCGGCTCGCTTGTAAAAGCAAAAATCACAAAAGCACACTCATATTCTCTCACAGCCGAAGAAATTTAAATAATCTTACTCTGCTTGTAAATATCTACAAACAAAAAATTTGAATAGGCCAAAACTATGCAAAAAGAAAATTCTATTGAAGAAAATAAATACCACGCTCTCGCTCTTTTTTCTGGCGGTTTAGATAGCATTTTAGCAATAAAAACTATTGAAAACCAAGGATTAAAAGTAAAATGCTTGCACTTTGTAAGTCCTTTTTTTGGCTCTGTTGAAAAAATTGCCCACTGGAGCAAGGTATATTCTATTGATATTGACCCTGTTGACATTGGCGACGAATACAGTTCTCTTTTGAAAAATTCGCCTGTGTATGGTTATGGCTCTACGCTAAACCCCTGCGTTGATTGTAAAATTTTAATGATGCGCAAAGCAAAAACCTTGCTCGATCACTATGGAGCAAGTTTTATCATTTCAGGCGAAGTGCTAGGACAAAGACCCATGTCGCAAAGACGTGACACTCTCAATGTCATACATAGAGATGCTGGCCTCAAAGATATTTTACTTCGCCCTCTTTGCGCAAAACACATGACCCCTACCGAAGCCGAAATTTCTGGGCTTGTTAATAGAGATCTTCTTCACAATTTTTCAGGAAGAGGAAGAAATTCTCAATTAACCCTTGCAAAAGAATTTGGCATAAAAGAAATTCCAACCCCTGCTGGTGGTTGTAAGCTCACCGAAAAAGATACGTCTGCACGATATTTTAGTGTGCTACAGCACCACAATGCAAACAAAGAAAATTTTGACTTAGCGAATACGGGTAGACAATTTTGGCACGAAGACGAAAAAGTTTGGTTTGTTATTGGCAGAAATCAAGAGGACAATTTAAAGCTTGAAAGCATAGCGCAAGACAATGATATTTTAATTCGAGTTGATAACTTTCCATCGCCTCTTGGCTTAATTCGCCCAATATTACATAATGTATCAAACTATATCATTGATGAAGCAAGTGCCCTCTTAGCCTCCTATTCTCCTAAGGCTTTAGCCTATTCACAAAGTAACCAAGTCGATTGTGTAGATGAAAACTGTCCTCCACCACTCGAAGTTTCTGTTATAATTAAAAAAATTAACATGTTAAAGAATGATACAAATCATAACATTTTTGAAAATTCATCTGAAAATTTAGATTTTTCTACAAAAGAAAATCATATAAAAATAAAGCCAAAACGTGAATCTTTGTTCAAAGAACCGCAGTGGGAAGAAGCCAAAATGGCTTTAAAGCAACTAAAATCAAGTGGTTGAATATTTTTGTAAAAAAATGAATTAAAATATAAAAAAATGATAATTTTTCTTGACTTGATTGTATTAAAACTGTAATGTTTATTTATCGGTTTATGTGCCACAAGCAAAGCAACTTAATTAGTTTAGAAAACTTCGCTTATGGATTTTTAGTGTTTTCAGATTTTCTAATGTTATTAATGTTTTACGCAAGAGGTTATTATGACTAAATCCCTTTATGTTGGCAATCTACCATGGTCTGCTACAGACGAACAAGTACAAAGTTTATTCTCTGAATATGGTCAAGTTTTATCAGTTAAGCTCGTTAGCGATCGTGAAACTGGCAGAGCTCGCGGCTTTGGTTTTGTTGAAATGGAAGAGCCAGGTGCTACTGCAGCTGTAGAAGCTTTAGACAACACATCATTTGCTGGTCGTACACTACGTGTTAACGAAGCAAAACCACGTGCACCACGTGCGCCACGTCTATAGTAGAGCTTTTACCAACTACTTTATGTAGTTTTTCTAAGACTATTCATTAAATTTCTCTGTCCTACGACAGAGAAATTTATAGTGTAGCAAATGCCTTACAATCTTGCTTATGCAAGATTTTTTTGTCTTAATTGTGTTTTTTCGTTTATCTTGTCCTCATTTACATAAACCATAACATTTTACCCTAGCTTTTGCCTTTCAAAAGCCTTATCTAAGAATATCAAAATCTTCCTTAATACTTTTCCTATGCAAAAGCTAAGCTTTTTTAGATGTTATTTGATTTAAACCTGCATTATGAGCATTATTTAGCTCTCTTAGCCTCACAAAGTATTTCCTTTTACAGACAAACTATTATTTGCCTTTGCATTAAGCCTCATTTTTCGCTTTACATTTTATTTCCATTTATTGTTATTTTAAGGCATCTTTTTAGAAACACATTCTAGTTACACCTTGTCAAACTTGTAATAAATCTTAACTATATTGTATAAGAATGTTACATATTTTTTTTTAGCAAATATTAAACTGTATTTTTTTTAATTACTATGATACACTTTCTGTAACAGAAGTCTTTTTGTGTACTATGTGTATTATTTGAGTTTACTGTCTTATTTGAATTTATTGTTTTGACTAAGTTATACGATGCCTCTTCCTTCCAACTTAAACTATATGAAGGAGTTCACATGATAGACAATACAAAAACTCCGACTTACGCACAAGTGCGTGAAATTGAAGAAAAGCTTATGAAAGCTATGTTAAATGAAGTAGAACGAAAGTCTACTATGTCTAAAACTCAAGTTGATGAATGGATGAAATCTATCAATAATGATGATAGAAAAAAATCATAGCATTCTACTAATGACTTATAGCATTTTGCATAAAGATTAGGTCAGTAAAAATTTCATATTTTTTCTTAG
>CAYJDN010000173.1:0-4813 GCA_964368925.1 uncultured Desulfovibrionaceae bacterium
GTGCTTGCAGGTAGATTTTCTAAATCGCCAATTTTTCATATGGATTTTTTTGGCCGTCGGAGACAAAAAAAGAAAAAAATAAACTATAACAATTCAATTTTCTATATTTATAAATTTTCACCAGCCATTTTGAGCCTATAGGCTAATTTAGTATACCTGTCATGTATAGTATTAGAGCGCACAGCTTTCTGAAATGCTTTTTTCCCACCAACTATGACGACCAATTTTTTACCACGAGTAACAGCAGTATATAATAAGTTACGCTCTAACATGGTGTAGTGTTCATTCAAAAGTGAAATAATTACACAAGGATATTCACCACCTTGAGATTTATGTATTGAGATGGCATACGCTAAAACCAATTCATCTAAATCTTCAAAGGGATAGTGCACAAATCTATCATCAAAACGAACAAGCAAAGACTTTTCAATGGTGTCAATCTCGCTAATAATGCCGATATCTCCATTATATATATCTTTGTCATAATTGTTTTTTATCTGCATGACTTTATCATCTCTTTTGAAGATACGTTCACCTCTTTGAACATATTTACTTTCTTGATTGAGTGAAGCTTGCAATTGAATATTCAAATTAGCAACTCCAGAACTGCCTTTTGTCATTGGAGAAAGCACTTGAATATCTCTGACAGAATCAAAGGCATACTTCTTTGGAATACGAGTTTTTACTAATTCAACTATAGTATTACAAGTCTTTAGCGACGCATTATCGCCCTCTTCTGGAAAGAAATAAAAATCAGATAAACCCTCTTTATCAATATCTAATGAGGGAAGAATACCTTCATTGATCAAGTGAGCATTTTTAATAATATGACTTTTAGCAGCTTGCCTAAATATTTGATTTAATTCTACTACAGGAACGATACCTGAATAAATAAAATCTCTTAAAACATTACCAGCCCCAACAGATGGTAATTGATTGATATCACCCACAAATATGACAGTACACCCTAATGGCACAGCTTTAATCAAACTATACATAAGGCTTAGATCAATCATAGATGATTCATCAATAATGAGCAAAGAACAAAGCAAAGGATTGTCTTCATCTTTTGAGAAGCCGTCTTTACTTGGGTTATATTCTAAAAGTCTATGCACGGTTTTAGATTCAATGCCTGTTGTTTCGAACATGCGTTTTGCGGCTCTTCCAGTTGGAGCAGCAAGATAAATTCTAGCATTTGCTTTTTGAAAAACTTTGATTATCGCATTAATAATTGTTGTTTTACCAGTACCAGGACCGCCAGTAAGAACCATTATTTTAGATTTTGTTGCTGTATGAACAGCATTTTCTTGTTCTTCGGCTAACTTTATTGGAAAATCTTTCAAAACTTCTTCTATTGTTTGCTTTGCATCTTTAAACTGCACAACCTTTGGATTTGAAAGTAATTTACTAATATAATAAGATATTTTGCTTTCACAATGATGATATTTTGAAAAATAAACTGCATCATGCTCTTCAAAATTTTCAATAATTACACGCTCTTCCTTAACTAAGAACTCTAAAGCCTCTTCAACTATATCAACTTCAATGCACAATTCCGAAGCAGTAACACCAAGTAGTCGATCTTTTGGAAAATAAACATGTCCATTTTTATCAGTTTGGTTAAGTAGGATATACACTAAACCTGCTTGCGCTCTTAATACAGAATTTGGCTCAAATCCTATACTTAAAGCGAATCTATCGGCAGTTTCAAAGCCAATACCGTGAATATCCATGGCCATTCTATAGGGATTTGTTTTCACAATTTCTAGTGCATTTTGCCCATAGTATCTATAAACTTTCACAGCATGCGCCGTACCAATGCCATGCGGATTAAGAAATACCATAAGTTCACGTATATCTTGTTGTTCTTTCCATGAATCTTTTATAGAATTAATAAGCTTTTTAGATAATCTTGGAATTTCTAATAGGCGTTCAGGTTCGTGATCTAATACATGAAAAGTGTCAACCCCAAAATGATCAACAACTTTGTTTGCAAAGACTTTTCCCATGCCTTTAATTACGCCAGAAGCTAAAAACATACGAATACCGTCTAAAGACTCAGGTCTTTCTTCTTCAAATGTATCAAATTTGAATTGCTGTCCAAACTTTGGGTGTTCTATCCAAGTGCCAGTAAGTAAAAAGAAAGATCCTACTTGCGGATTAGGCATAGTACCAACAGCCACAATAGTATTTGTGTTAGATTTGACCTTAGAATCTAAAGAAAATTTCAAAACTGCATAACCATTATCAGCGCTAGAATAAGTCACACGTTCTAAAGTACCACGAATAGAACTAGAGCTATCTTGTTCATTTAATTCATCTAAAAGAGTTTTTTGACTATCTTGCATTTTTATTCCTATATGAAGAAAAAATAAAAAATCTATATTAAATCTATGCAATAAACTTATTTAATATTTTAAAAGATTATTGCTTTACTATCTCTGTAAATTTTACTATACTTTTCAAAACTCTACAATAGTTTTTTTTCTAAATATTGAATAAAGCTTTGGCTTTATAGATTTAATTTATTCTGTTTTACACAAAGGCTCATCTATGAAAACACTTAGACTTGGAATTGCAGGCTTAGGCACTGTTGGCGGTGGACTTCTTGAACTTCTTGAAACAAATAAAGCAGTTATAGCACAGCGTACTGGTTGTGAAATTGAAGTTACGGCAGCAACGGTTAGAGATATTAATAAGGCACGTCCTTTTCTTCCTCCGACAACAAGGCTTTCTACTGACAGTCTAGCTCTTGCAAAAAGTGATGATATTGATATATTTGTTGAACTTATGGGTGGCATTGAAGAGCCTAAGCAGTGCATTTTAGCGGCTTTAGCTAATGGTAAATCTATTGTAACAGCCAATAAGGCACTTTTAGCAGAACAAGGCGAAGAAATTTTTGCACTTGCGGCTAAAAACAATTTGCACGTAGCATTTGAAGCGGCTGTTGCTGGCGGTATTCCTATTGTTGAAACTTTGAAAGAGAGCTTAAACTCAAATTCAATGAACAGTTTTATGGGTATTTTAAATGGTACAAGTAACTATATTTTATCTGAAATGAGCACAAATAAGATTGATTTTGATACAGTACTAAAAACAGCTCAAGAACTTGGCTATGCTGAAGCAGAACCAAGTTTAGACATCGACGGATTCGACGCTGCACACAAACTCAATTTGCTCATACGTCTTGCTTGGGGCGTTGAATATCCTTATGAACAATTGCATATTGAAGGCATAAGAAACACAAATTCTATGGACATTGAATTTGCCAAAGAATTTGGCTATGCTATCAAATTAATTGGTCAGGCTTCTATGAAAGATGCTAAAATTGAAGCAGGCATGTTCCCTGCTCTCGTGAATGATAAATTATTGCTGGCCAAAGTTAAAGGCGCTTTTAATGCAATAAAATTAGAAGGTAATGCCGTTGGCCCATTATTCTTACATGGCTATGGCGCTGGCGCTTTACCAACGGCTTCTTCTGTGTTAGCAGATATACTAGCAATTGCAAAAGGTTATGAACCAAATAACTTTGGTTATGTTTCGCAAAATTTACCAAAAGCTGACATTTTACCTTCACAAGATAGTGTTTATCCCTATTATTTACGTCTTATGGTGAAAGATAATGTTGGCGTTTTACGTGATGTAGCTGGTGCTTTTGCTAAAGAAAACATAAGTATAGCTCAAGTAATTCAAAAGCCTCAATTAGAAAATACTCTTCCACTTGTCTTTATTACGCACGAAGCACCATACAAAGCCGTCTTAGCCGCTTTGGAAACCATAAAGGATCTACACGAAGGAAAGGCTGTTTGTTACAGAATTTTCAATAGTTAATACAATATGAATACAAAAAAAGTAGATTTCAATAAAAACTTTGCTAAAAAAAGCTTAGGGCAACATTTCTTACATGATAAAAATATCTGTAATAAAATCGTCGACTTATTAGAAATCAATAAAAATACAAATGTCATTGAAATTGGCCCTGGTACTGGAGCTCTCACTAATATCATTAGAGAGCTTCCTTACCAGTCTTTTACCATACTCGAAAAAGATGACAGATTCGCACAATTACATACTGAAAAAAATGCAGAATATATAGCCTTAAATGCTGATAATTTTGAGATAAAACTTGAAGTTATCCACACAGACGCCTTAAAGCATCACTGGAAAGAAATTTCTACTAATGTAAAAATTATCAGTAATTTACCTTATAATATTGCTTCTCCTTTAATGTGGGACATTGTAAGTCAGACCCCGCAATTAGAAAGAGCTGTTTTTATGATTCAAAACGAAGTTGCTGATAGGTGTATTGCAAAAGAAAATTCTAAAGCTTACGGAGTTTTATCTATTTGGCTACAAGCCTATTGTGACGTAAAGAAGAATTTTGTAGTAAACCCCGGTGCATTCAGTCCTCCACCTAAAGTAGATTCTGCTGTAATCACCCTCATTCCACACCCAAAAGAAAAACAACCGCAGAATCCACACATATTAGCAGACCTTATTAAGATATGCTTTCAGCAAAGACGTAAGCAGATCGAAGGCATACTTAAGAAATCAAAATACAAGAATCTAGTAGAAGCTATATTAACAACTTTTGATATTCAAAAAAATGCTCGACCAGAAATCATTAGCGTTGAAAAATATATACAAATATCTGACTTTATAGCTAAAAATATATAATTTGTCTTTATGGATAGTAGATGTTTTTTCTTAGAATTTAATTTTATAAGCTTGTAAAAGAAATATGCTTGCAGATAGAAGATATTGCTATTTTAATTTATCTTTTAGGACTGGAATACAATAGTAAACAATAGTA
>CAYJDN010000174.1:0-4797 GCA_964368925.1 uncultured Desulfovibrionaceae bacterium
TCATTTATGTTTGGATAAACTCCCTCAAGAGAAAAACTTTGTTCCTTGCCAAAAAACAAAAGCTTTTAATTTTGAAACACACCTTAGTTTGAATATAAAAATTTTTATCAATTTTTGCAAGCATTTTAATAAAATCTTAATTTTTAAGAAAATTAGAAAAATTCATTAGAAACACTTGCATTTTATGTAAATTTGCATTATTATATAGAAAATAAATTTAAGGAATAAGAATGGCGAAAGCAAAAAAATGCTTCACAAAACTTAATGTACCCTACAATCTAAATGGGGACTTTGCCGACGCCGTTGAAATATCAAACCTTGAAGAATTTAAACATTTCATTGACTTAGTGCACATTAAAAAATGCCTTATCGATCCTTACTTTGATCATCCAAACTACCCTGTTGTAGATTTTCGCTCACTATTGCCATCATTTGAAGCCGAGCCATATGAATACCATGAGCTTCCTGGCTTTTCTATGCTCGCTTTTGATAGAGAATTGCACAGCTTCAACGAATTATTTCAATATGATCCACTTTTCCCCGTAGACATTGATCAAATGCTTTTAAAAGCAGATGGCCCTTATTGTCCTTTGGAAAATCAAATTATCAATGGTAATTCGAATACTTTGCTCACTCGTATGCCTAAACATTTGCACGACAGATTTAAATCTTTGTTCAAGCATAGCGATGTGACTATTTTAGAAAATTATATCAATCTTCTTCCTATTTTAGCTCAAATGGATAGAGCGCATATTTTTTCTAAATCTAAGACTAAAAATTTCCAACTCTCAGGCGTTTTCGCTTCTTTCCCCTCTGATTTAGACGGCGAACTCAAGCGCTTTGGCCTACGTATAGGCAAATTTCAACCTGGAGATTCAAAGCTCTATCTCAAAAATAGAACCTTTATTCTTCAATTCCTCATGGAATTATACGGTTTACCAATTTCTTCAGAAAGGCGCACTTCTGCGGCACTTTTTGCAAGACGCTTACAAAAAATGGGCGAAAAATTCATCATTCGTGTTATGGGGCAATCTGATAGAACCATCACAACCATTTGGAATAATGGCTCTTCTGCTCGTTATCCTTATGTAGAAAAAATTGCACTTATAAAAGTTGAAGATGAAGAAACAATTCAAGAAATCAATGAATTGAATGCTTTTCTTGACCCTGAAAACAATATTGCCATTGCACATGTTTGCTATAGGCAACACGGCTTTTCTGAGAAAAACGTAAGGCAAGATAGAGCAATTTCTATTGTGTCACAAGCGATTATTCATCCAGAAACAGCCGAAGCAATTACAAATATAAATTTCTTGCACGAAACTTGGCGAATATCACGGCAGAACCATTTACAAAAGAACAGAAGTTATCGAAGGCACGAATAGCGAAGAAAAAAGACTAAAAGCTTTCTATGCTTGGCTTCTCAAGCATCAAAGAAGAATTATTGCCTATGGCGATGAAAGTTACAATAAGTTCTTAAAAATATTAGATAACTACTTTGAAACACTCGACTTTATTGACAAAGGTCATGCTTTATCAAATTTCAAGTCAGACCTTCAACTTAGATATACCTACATCAAACAAGCGAAAACTTTGAGAAGTCTTGAAGAAATTTCACAGCGCAAGATTAAAGGCAATCAGCTTTCTATTGATGCGATGCTCTCTATGGCTGTGGATTTATTACATGAATACAAATTCGAGCTTTCAGTCTATTTTGAAGATTTAGTGAATACTGCTATCAAAATTATTGAAACCATGCTCAATGACAATTATATCCAACGTGCCTACATTGCTAAAGATGAAAAAACGTTAACAGCTCGTGGAATTGAAATACGCAAAAAATATAGGCTTTTAGTTCAGTTACACGATGAATATAAAGCCATACAAAAAAGACATAAGAGTAATTAATGCACGCCTTTTATCTCGAAGCGAATAAATGGCAAGATAAAACTTTATTTGACAATGAATTTAGCCATTTATCTAAAGTATTAAGATTAAAAGTAAATGACACTTTCTCCCTCTTTGACGGTGAGGGGCGTAAATCTATTTACACGCTCACACAAATTCAAAAAAAATCAGCAAACTTTGAAATTATTGAAGATATTTACTATGATAAACCAACATCAAATATCATTCTTGCTGCCGCATGGACCAAGGCCGCAAGGCGTGGTTTTCTTTTTGAAAAAGCTGTTGAATTAGAAGCTTCTGAGCTTTGGATTTGGCATTCTCAATATTCGCAATTTCCCCTACCAGACGAAGATTCTGCAACAGTGCAATCTTGGCAAATGCAATTAATTGCAGGATTAAAGCAATGTGAAAATCCCTTTTTACCAAAATTAAGGCTTATTAAAAATCAAGAACATCTCATAGAAGAATCTAAAAAACTTGACCATTTTCACGTGCTCACTACTGACGAAGCGCCAAAAATCACAGCCTACACAAGCGATTATCTCAATCTTCAAGGCACTACCCTACTCACCATAGGGCCTGAAGGTGGCTTTGCACCCGAAGAAACTGCCCTTTTCCATAAACATAATGCTCAATTTTTCACTATGGGCGATAGAATTTTACGCTATGAAACTGCCGCAGTTCTTGCGCTTGGTCTTCATTTTTGGCATAAAAACACCAGCAATTAGAGGCTTTTATGGATTATAATAATAGCCTACTTTATCAAGCCCCATTAGCTGAAAAAATGCGCCCCCATTCTTTAGAAGATTATAAAGGGCAAAAGCATTTAACTAAACAATTAGAAACGCTTACAACTGCAAAGCGTTTGCCCTCACTTCTCCTTTTTGGCCCTCCAGGTTGTGGAAAATCAAGTCTTGCACTCTTGCTTGCAAAAAAACATCAACTTCCTTTTACTCGCATTTCAGCTCCTGAAGCTGGCATAACAGAATTAAGAAAAAATCTTAAAGCGGGGCAATGCCTCATCTTAGATGAATTACACCGCTTTTCAAAAGCACAGCAAGATTTTTTTCTGCCCATGCTAGAAGCTGGTACTATAACATTAATAGCCACCACAACTGAAAACCCATCTTTTTGTATCACAAAGCAATTACTCTCAAGACTACATTTACTCAAGCTTGAAGCACTCGAGCATGATGACCTGCTCAAACTCGCTCATCAGTCTTTAAATGCACTTTCAAAAAATCTATCAGACGAAATTCTAAACTTCCTTATCAGCATAAGTCATGGAGATGCCAGATCTTTTCTAAATCTCTTAGAACTTGTACTTTCTCTGCCAGATCACGAGCAAAATCTTGAAGATATAAAAAAAGTTCTGCCCGAAATCATTGTAAAGCACGATAAAAAAGGCGATAGCCACTACGAAAGAATATCAGCGCTCATCAAATCAATTCGTGGTTCAGACCCCGACGCAGCGCTCTATTACCTTGCCGCTCTACTCGAAGGCGGAGAAGATCCAAGATTTATTACCAGAAGACTCATACTCTCAGCTTCAGAAGATGTTGGATTAGCAGACCCTCAAGCCCTTTCCATAGCCGTTGCTTGCCAGCAAGCCGTTGAATTTATTGGAATGCCAGAAGGGTTTATTCCATTAGCCGAAACAACTATATATCTTGCACTCGCTCCTAAAAGTAATTCCGCCTATTTGGCCTATCAATTTGCCAGAAGCGAAATTAAAGAAAATGGCGTCAAACCAATCCCCATACATTTGCGTAACGCACCGACAAGCTTGCTAAAACAATGGAATTATGGTAAAGAATACAAATACCCACATAATTACGAAAATGCCTATGTAGAACAAGAATATTTGCCTGAAAATATCAATAAAAATTTCTACTTTGCGAAAAATCAAGGTAAGGAGCGTGAATTATACGCAAATTACCTCAACAGAATAAACCAAAACAAGAAGAATTAATATGGAAATGCCAACACTTGAAGTCAATTACAAATCAAAACCAAATAGAAAAATCTCCTTCTTTGGAAAATATTTCCCAACTCCATTCTACTACATAAAATCACTCGTAGAAATCGTCAATAAAGCAAATATAGACGCCAAAAAAGGAAATTATCCAATAGAACGCTGGCTACAAGACTCAAAAGGAATTATTGGCTGCGTTGAAGCAACTGGTGGGCAAGTCATAATTGAAGGTATGGAAAATTTCATTGATATCAAAGAACCATGCGTCTTCGTTTCAAACCACATGAGCACACTCGAAACACTCATATTCCCCATCATCATTCAGCCCTACCAAAATATGACCTTTGTCGTAAAAAGAAGCCTCACAAACTTCCCATTCTTCGGCGCTGTTATGAAATCTCGTGATCCAATCATGATCGATAGAGTAAACCCACGTGAAGACTTTGAAGTCGTTATGAAAGAAGGCGTTAAATACCTAAACGAAAGAAAACAATCTCTACTCATTTTCCCGCAAGGTACACGAAAAAAAGTCTTCAAACCAGAAGAATTCAACTCCATGGGCGTCAAACTCGCTAAAAAAGCAGGCGTCCAAGTCATTCCAGTGGTCGTAAAAACTGATTATTGGGGACAAGGAAAAATTGTAAAAGATTTCGGTATGGTATATCCACACTTACCCGTAAGATACAAATTCGGAGAACCAATGCACATCGAAGGTAATGGAAAAGTTCAGCATCAAAAATGTGTGGATTTCATAGACTCAAATTTAAAGGCTTGGATTGAGCAGGACAATAAGTAGGTAAGTTAGTATAGTATATCTGATGTTTAGTTAGATTTTAGATTTTAGATTTAAGTTATAATATATAAGATATAAGATACAATATAAGATATAAAATGAATATATAATTGATATAAAA
>CAYJDN010000175.1:0-4770 GCA_964368925.1 uncultured Desulfovibrionaceae bacterium
TGCATAAAAATTGAGTTAATAAAAAATTCATATTTTTTCCTTAGGCGAGGCGTCAAATTTTTTTATGATAAGAGTGTAGCAGCGCTACATGACTATTCTAAAAAAAAAGGACAACAAAGCATAAGAGAAAATAGGGATTTTTTAAACTCAAGCTTTATGCAATATGCTATAAATAAATAGGATAATAATTTAGAAATACATACTACTTCTACGCTTGTACGTTTAGATCAAAAAAGGCGTATAATTCAACCTTATACGCCTTTATTTATTGTATATTATATTTTTATTGTGCTCTATGAAATTATATTTCACTTATTATTTAGTAAATATTTTTACTAAATTCGTTCCCCTATGCGTTTGAGCAGGATTTGGCTCTCCTGCCGTGATAACTACATCTTCTCCCACAGCAAATTCTGGATTCGTCGCAACAAAATATTGGGCACGTGTCAAATGCGGCACATCAGGATCATTTGTGGTTGTATGCGGTAAGATACCCCAAGAAAAATTCAAATCATGCAAACTCTGCGTATCTGGAGTTAATGCGTAAATTCTCTGCTCAGGCCTACATGCCGATAAATGCCTTGCCGCCGCACCAGAAAGTGAATGAGCCACTAAATGCTTTGCCCCCGATTTTTCTGCAAGTAAACAAGCAGAATACGCAAGAAATTCAGCAGTTGTGCCACTTTCAGGTTCACGAATTTTACGGCGTTCAAAAAGCAAGCTTTCTGCCGCTTCCGCTATCTGCTTCATATAATTAACAGTTTCTACAGGATGATTCCCCATAGCTGTTTCTTCTGATAGCATGACACAATCAGCGCCATCAAGAACTGCATTGGCTACATCTGTTGTTTCCGCCCTTGTCGGCGCAGGATTATTCACCATAGATAAGAGCATTTGCGTTGCAACAATAACAGGCTTACCAGCTTTATTACAAGAAGCGATAATACGCTTTTGTATTGCAGGTAATTGAGGAAGTGGACATTCAACACCCAAATCGCCACGAGCTACCATAACTATGTCAGTTTCTTTTAAAATTTCATCTAAATTTTCAACAGCATTATGCCTTTCAAGTTTTGCAACAATAGGCAATTTCTTTCCATAACTTTTGAGAATTGAACGCATTTGTCGAATATCTTCAGCTCTTTGCACAAATGAAAGAGCAATAGCGTCAACACCAAGCTCAATGCCAATTTTCAAATCATTCTTATCTTTTTCAGTCACAGCAGGAAGTGGTACTGCCTTACCTGGAAGCGCTAAGCCCTTCTTTGAGGTCACAATCCCTGCGCCAAGAGCTATTAATCTAAAGCGTTGATGAGCAATTTTGGCATCAACCGTAAATTGCAAGCCGCCATCAGCAAGAACTAATCTATCGCCAATTTCTAAATTTTCTAAAATAGGCAGATTGTCAAAAGGCAAACAAGGCACATCGTCGCTTGTGCAAGCTTGTGGGGCTAATATGAGCTTATCATTTTCAGCAACATTCAAAGTGCCCTCAGGTAAAATTCCAATACGAATTTTTGGGCCTGATAAATCTTGCATTATCGTGATTGGTGTATTAATTTTCTTCTCTATAATGCGTATATTTTCAACTAAATCTTTAAAAAACTCTACATCACCATGAGAAAAGTTTAGTCGGAAAATTCTTACGCCAGCATCTACCAATTTTTCAATAATTTCAGGCGAATTGGAAGCAGGGCCAATAGTCGCAATTATTTTTGTACGCATGCAATACCTCTTAATAAAACAAATTTCAAAACGTATTCAAGGCTAGGGTGTGTTTCTATATTAATTCTTTTGCTTTTTGGTGATATATCCAAAATTTCTTCTATATGCTAAAATTAGCTCTATTGCAGAGGGCTTTTTTTCCGACATTAGGCTTCGTCAAAAGTTTTTCTCTTTTTGTCATCTATGTTTAGCTAAACTCCCTCAAGAGAAAAACTTTGTTCCTTGCCCCTCTTTGATAAAGTCACAAAAGCTCTTAATTTGGAAACACACCCTGAATATATACTTAAAACAAGGTAACAAAGAAATTTAGCTTTGTCTATAATATGTTTGTCACGCCAATCCATTTTATTTTTCGTATAAGCGTGTTATAGAGCAAAAAAACATGGAATTTCTGTTATAAAACCAAAAAGCAAAAGAAATAATTTGGAACAATCTCATAATGTTTATGCTTGCAATTTTAGCACAATAAAGGCATAATGCAAAGAGCATTTCAATAATTGATAAAGGACATTTCAAAATACATGCTTATTCTTGTAGATATTGGAAATACTTCGATTAAATTTGGTTTTGCAAAAAATGAAAAACTCATAAACTGCATCAACCTACCATCATCCATCGAAAACCACAATGCCGATAGTCTCGGTTTGCTCTTGCTTATGGCTTTAAACCATATGCAAGCCTCAAAAGATACTGTTGAAGCCTTTGTTGTGTCTTCGGTAGTGCCTGTTTTCGACGTCATTATCAAAGAACTTGCACAAAAATATTTCAAAGCACAAGTCTTTATAGTGGGGCAAAATATCAATGTGCCACTCTATAACATGTATGAAAATCCTCAAGAAGTTGGCGCTGATAGACTTGTTGCCGCTTATGCTGCTAGCCAGCTTCATCAAGGACATTCAAGCTATATCTCTGTAGATTTTGGCACTGCCACTACCTTTGACTGCGTTGAAGAAAATGCCTACCTTGGCGGCCTCATTTGCCCCGGCATTCTCTCCTCACACCACGCACTTTCACAAAAAGCCGCTAAACTTCCACGCATAGCGCTAGAAGTTGACGCAGAGAAGCCAAGCTTTGGAAAAAATACTGCGCTAAGCATTTCACACGGTTTTGTGTTTGGTTTCGCCGCTATGACAGAAGGTCTACTCACAAAATTATCCGACAATTTCAAATCAAAACCATATGTCGTTGCAACAGGCGGATTTGCTAAAGACATAGCTAAACACGTTCCACTCATCAATAATGTAGAATCAAACCTCATATTGCAAGGTTTAATGCTACTTTATAATAATAAAAACTAAAAAAACGGAGAACTAACATGAGCAGTTCCATTGCATCAGTTTGGGCAAGAGAAATCTTAGATTCACGCGGTAACCCAACCCTAGAAGTAGAAATTTCCTTAGAATCAGGCCATGTTGGCCGTGCCGCAGTGCCATCAGGCGCTTCAACAGGTACTCGTGAAGCATTAGAAATGCGTGACGGTGATAAAGCTCGCTACAAAGGTAAGGGCGTAACTACTGCTGTAGAACACGTTAATACCGAAATTTCAGAAGCAATCCTAGGCATGGACGCATTGCGCCAAGTTGCTATCGATACTACCATGATCGACCTAGACGGCACCGACAATAAATCACGCCTAGGCGCTAATGCTATGTTAGGTGTTTCACTTGCAACCGCTCGTGCTGCGGCTGATTACCTTGGTATTCCACTTTATCAATACCTCGGCGGCGTAAATGCAAAAGTTTTACCAGCTCCAATGATGAACGTAATCAATGGTGGCGCTCATGCTGACAATAGCTTGGATTTCCAAGAATTTATGATTATGCCAGTAGGCGCAGAAAGCTTTACCGATGCTCTACGTATCGGCGCTGAAATCTTCCATACTCTCAAAGACCTCCTCAAAGCCGAAGGATACGCAACAAGCGTCGGTGATGAAGGCGGTTTCGCTCCTAACTTACCTAGTCATGCAAAAGCACTCGACTTCCTTGTTGAAGCTATTGAAGTTGCTGGTTATAACGTATCATCAGAAGTAGTAATTGCTATGGACTGTGCTGCAAGCGAATTTTACAAAGACGGCAAATACGTTCTTGCTGGCGAGTCTACTGAACTCACATCAGAACAAATGGTCGACTACCTCGAAAACCTCGTCAATAACTACCCAATTTTCTCAATCGAAGACGCTATGGCAGAAGACGACAGAGAAGGTTGGAAACTCCTCACACTTAGACTTGGCGACGAAATTCAACTCGTTGGCGATGACGTATTCGTAACAAATCCAGATATACTTGCTGAAGGTATTGAAGATAATATTGCAAATGCTATCCTTATTAAAGTAAATCAAATCGGTACTTTAACAGAAACCTTGGACACTATTGAAATAGCAAAACAAGCTGCATACGCAACTGTTATTTCACACCGTTCAGGCGAAACAGAAGATAGCTTTATTGCTGATCTCGCTGTTGCTGTAAATTCAGGCCAAATCAAAACTGGCTCACTTTCACGCTCTGATAGAGTTGCTAAATACAACCAACTCATTCGTATCGAAGAAGATCTTGATGATGCAGCAATTTACTTCGGACCAATCCTCGCCGATACTTACGCTTACATGGACGAAGACGAAGAATAATTTGATTTAATATAAATTATTTGAGAGGGGTGGATTGTAGCTTTTATGGAAGAAAGATACAACCCACCTTTCTTTGTTTTCATAATATAAATTTTACGCAGTTAACCACAAAATACTATGCTTACAAGAGGGTTTTTCTTTTTTGTCTCCGACGGCTTAGGAGCGGACAGCTCCTAAGAACCTACGTCACTAAAAACGCCCTAGAAAAATGCTTCGCATTTGTCTAGGGCGTTTTTATCTCCTCTTAGGGCTTATAAGAATTTTGCACGAATTCAACTCATGCGCTACGTGATTTAATTGATGTTGACTCGTAATGGTATACCTATAATCTTTCTTTAGAAAATCTCGTGGGAGTGTGGAATTTTTCAAAAGGCATGGATTCTCACGTCACTCGCTTTGCTCGTTCCTCAGAATGACACATC
>CAYJDN010000176.1:0-2320 GCA_964368925.1 uncultured Desulfovibrionaceae bacterium
TATTATAATGTCTATTTTTGAATACAGCTATATTGATATAATTAAAATTCGTAGGCTAATTCTTCATATAAAGCTTTGAATGTATTTTTCAATCTTATCTTTGTAAAATTATTGCAAATTACTCAAGGATTTGCACTTGAACGAAATGCTAAGACAAAAGGTTTTCTATTTAACCTGCTGATTTTATAGATAAAACTATACCTTGTCTTAATGTGCGAATTGATGTAATTTATCATTATGAATAGAAATTAAGGAATTTATAATTTTATTTTCTTGAATAAAGACTTATTTAATTTAATATAAACCTGCACTGCTAACATACTGGAAAAGAGGTTTGAGTCATGAGAAGAAGAAAAAATAATGAAAAGAAAGTTAGTTCAATAAAGAGTCTTTATACTTTTTTTAAAAATGTAGTTATAGATCCGTATTCTATGGGAATGATATTTCCAAGCTCGCCTTTTTTGGCGAAGGCCTTAGCCCATCAAATTAATGAAAATGTTATAAAGGCATTACAAGAGCAAGTTGCAAGCGAAAGAGAAGAGAACATTCCTTGCTCGCAAGGCTATGTTGTGGAATTTGGCGCTGGTATAGGCACTGTCACAAAGCAAATATTACGTCGTGGAGTGCCACTTTCACGTCTTATTGTTGTGGAAAGTTCCTTAGAAATGGTGCTATTGCTAAAGAAACGTTTCAAAGGACTTAATATTGTGCATGATGATGCGGCTAATATAGAAAAATATTTACCTCAACACGCTTATATTGCTTGTATTGTATCTTCATTACCCTTTTTGTCCCTACCTAAGCCCGTGAGTGATAAAATAATCGCTCGCATAAAAGAAAAACTTGGTGAAGCGACTCTTATACAATATACATATTCGCATAGACGCAGAACCTTTTTAGAAGAAATGGGATTTATAAAAAATAGGAAAAAAGCAGTTATACTAAATATACCACCTGCTTATGTTATTGATTATTCCTACCCAATACAATAATTTGAATGTGTTTCTAAATTAATTCTTTTGCTTTTTTGAGTATATGACAGCAATTAGATTTTTTTAGTTTATAAACATACTTTATTGAATAAAATGTGAATTTGATTTGATTTTATAATCTAATTTCGCTAAGCATTTATAATAATAGCAATAAAAAAAGCTTGCGTACTTTTTAATATAGTTATATTTTTTAATGGTCATGTTTCATTGCTGTAATTTGTTTTATGCAATGAAAAATTTGTCTTATTTATATAAACAATAGAAAATAATTTGGAGAAAGAATGAATTTATCAGATAACTTAATCCGCATTGGTATAGTGGGCTACGGCAATCTTGGACGTGGCGCAGAGCTTGCAATAGCACAAAATTCAGATATGAAACTTGTAGGAATTTTTACAAGAAGAGATCCTGCTTCGATTAATCCTATTAATTCCGATGTGCCAGTTTTGGATATGGACAGCCTCTTATCAAAGAAATCAGAAATAGATGTGCTTATTTTATGCGGTGGTTCGGCGACTGATCTTCCAGTGCAAGGGCCTGAACTTGCTAAGCATTTTAACATAGTGGATAGCTTTGATACTCATGCAGAAATTCCTAGTTATTTTGCGAAAGTAGAAGAATCAGCAAAGCCAGCTGATAAAGTTGCGATTATTTCAGTTGGTTGGGATCCTGGCATGTTTTCAATCAACCGCTTGTATGCTGGCGCTATTCTTCCAAATGGCACTGACTATACATTTTGGGGTAAGGGCGTGAGCCAAGGCCATTCTGATGCGATTAGACGCATTGAGGGTGTTGCTGATGCTAAGCAATATACTATTCCTATGGATGCGGCTTTACAGGCTGTGCGTGATGGGAAAATGCCAGAACTTAGCACAAGAGAAAAGCATTTAAGAGAATGTTTTGTTGTTGCTAAAGAGGGCGCAGATTTAGAAAAAATTAAAAGCGAAATCGTAAATATGCCTAATTATTTCGCAGACTACGACACCGTTGTAAACTTTATTTCTCAAGAAGAATTGAACAAAGATCATAGTGGAATTCCACATGGTGGTTTTGTGCTTAGAAGTGGACAAAGTGATGAAGCTGGCAAGACAAAGCATCTTATTGAATATTCATTAAAACTTGACTCTAACCCTGAATTTACAGCTTCTGTGCTTGTTGCTTACGCTCGTGCTAATGTGAAATTACAAAAGCATGGTGCAAAAGGCGCATTCACAGTATTCGACATACCGCCTGCTTATCTTTCACCATTAAGCAATGAAGAACTTCGCAAAAACTTACTATAGTAAATACCTATTATAGAATTAAAAAAGTGCCTATATGATTATTTT
>CAYJDN010000176.1:2330-4766 GCA_964368925.1 uncultured Desulfovibrionaceae bacterium
GGCATTTTTTATTAATAAAATTCTAGATTGTGTTTCTAAATTAATTCTTTTGCCTTTTTGGTTATATAGCGAAAAATTGTTTGTATTCACCAAAATAGCTTAAAGTATATTCTATAAAACATAAAATTGTTGCGTGGCTAGCTTCGAAAATTGTTACAAGTTTTGCTGATGTGTATAGATTGTTTTATTTCATATGCTTATGAGAAATATTCATTAGAATCTTTAGGTGCATTTTCTCTTTCTATATTGCTATATTCACGCAAACTTTGACAGATAGTAATGGTATAGCTTTGGAAAAGCTTATTTCTTCCCTCGGCTTGGCTCATTCTGTGTTCAAGTGTATTTCTCCATTTTGACACAGCTTCTTCACTTTCCCAAACGTTTAAAGAAAGAAGCTTGCCTTCATTGTTTAAGCTTTCAAATCTCTCGGCTCGAATAAAGCCCTCAGCATTTACTAATAATTCTTTGAGCATAGCCGCAAGCTCTAAATATTTTTCCATACCCTCTTTTGTTGGAACTACTTCAAATAATACTATAATTTTGTTCATATAATTACCTATTGCTTTTTGTTAATTGTAAGCTTTTGTTATTTTGTTATTTTATTGTTTATTTTTTTATTTTTGCTATTATCTATTGTTTTTCTGTTTTATGGCTTTTCTAGCGTTTTTCATTCCACCAACATCTTTAAACATACGCTCAAGCTTTTTCTTTTCAATTTCTTTGGAATTTAGGCCAGTATACCCGCTTTCTGTCTTGATTTTATTGTAATTTTCTAAGCGTCTTTCGTCAATAAGGCCTTGTTTGAGTGCTTCTTTAATTGCGCAACCTGGTTCAGTTGTATGTGTGCAATCGTCAAATTTGCAATTCTTCACAATATCTTCAATATCAGCAAAAGTCATGCTCAATTCTGCGCTTTCAATGCCAATTTCTCGCATGCCAGGTGTATCAATCACAACGCCGCCATAAGGCGTTGAAAACATTTCCCTATTTGTCGTGGTATGTCTACCTTTATCTGCTTTATCAATGTTTTGCGTGCTAAGAATTTCCCTGCCTAGAATACTATTGATAATGGTTGATTTGCCTACGCCAGAAGAACCAATAAAGGCAGTTGTAGAACCTGCTTGGAGGTATTTTTCAAATTTTGCATTGAGATTTTCTTCATACATTGATGTGAGTATGATGTCCGAATAAGCCGAAACTTTTTCAACTTCTTCGATAATAGTTTCAATGTTTTCAGATAGATCTGATTTTGTTAAAACAATGACAGGACTAGCGCCACTTTCAAAAGCAATAGAAATATATCTTTCAAGTCTGTTCAAATTGTAGTTATTGTTCAATGACATACAAATAAAAACAGTGTCGATATTCGCAGCGACAACTTGAGCTTGTTCGCTTAAGCCAACCGCTGTACGCAAAAATACACTTTTTCGTGTTAGTAAATTGTGGATTGTTGCTCTATCTTCAGATTGTATTGTAATCATAGCATAATCGCCGACCGCTGGAAAATGTTCTAAATCATCATTTTCATGTCTGAATTTGCCTGAAATTTGGGCTAATAATTCTCCGCCGTCAGTAATTATTTTATACATTCCTTTATATTGCGCTATTATCCGAGCTAAAGTTAAATCTTCATAAAGACTTGCTTCATTTAGAAATCTATCAGTCATTCCATATTGTTTTAATAAATTCATCTGTATCCCTCATTTATTTACAAATTTGTATATATTATTTTTTTTTTATTTTCTAGTCTATAATTTCAAGATTTCTTCAATTTTTATTGAAAACAATCTCATAATACTGTAACTTTGAGGAAGAAAAGAAATTAGCGCAGTTTTACAAAAATGTTCTAAAGAGGATAAAGATGAAGATAATATTTTTAGATGTTGATGGTGTTTTAAATTCTACTTACACAAATACATACGCCCAATCAGTACTTAATAAAAATAACCACTCCGAAGCTCTTATTGATGGTACAAGCATTATGGCATTAAATAATATTATTGAAAATTACGAGCATGAGGTCAAATTTGTTCTTTCTTCGATGTGGAGATTTAATTACACTAAAGAAGGAATTGAAAATCTTCTTTGTTCTCACGGGTTTAAAGGTGTTTTCCATGAAGACTGGGCTACTCAAAAATTGTTTAAAAGACGTGGTTTTGAAGTGCAAGAATGGTTGAGTAGGCATAGTGATGTGCAGTCTTGGATCTGTCTTGATGATTCACAAGATTTCTTGCCCGAAAGTAATCTTATTCTTGTGCAAGGCTATACTGGTATAACTGTTTATGAGGTAGTATTAGCAAAGTATTTACTTGGATTGCTTGACAATCCTGACGAAAATAGTGCTTCTGATAAAGAGGCAAAAGAAATGCATCAAGCTATCATTAATAATGTGGAATTACACGACACAAAAAATTATTATCTCAATTTCAAAGAACA
>CAYJDN010000177.1:0-1439 GCA_964368925.1 uncultured Desulfovibrionaceae bacterium
GAACGCACATCAGCCATACCAACCTCAAAAACTATGAAATCCTCGACCGTGAGCACCCTATTTACGCCCGTACACGCAGTATGAGCATTGAATATCTCGTGGGGTTTGCAGACTTCTATGACGTTTCTATCGACTATTTGCTTGGCATATCCAATTCTAAAAAGAACGAGTTCAGCGATATTTCCGAGCGACTTGGCTTGTCCGATGATGCCATTGACAGGCTGGTGCAGTGCAAGGAGAGTTCGGAAGAAAATGGCGATGTGAAGCCACCGTTTCAGCGTGATACTGTTATTTTGAATAATCTTCTGACGAGCGATACATTTGATTATGTGATGGACAAAATCAAGCTGAGCCTTTTTGCGGATTTTATGTACAAGCTAAGTCAAAACGCACAGCAGGAGTTTTTGCGTGAGCAAAATGCCGCCGAGCTTGAGAAATCACGAGAGTTTATGAATAGGCACGGTTATTTCCCTGTTGAAAATGATGTTATTGCGAGTGTGCATATGGAAAATGCTATCGGGGAGCTTGGACGGTATTTGAGGGGGTTACACAATAAGTTAAAAAATAATATATAGTTGCTATTGACAATCCAGACTTCATAGACTATAATTTACTATATAGTCTATGAAGAGAGGTTTTTTTAATGTATATTGATTTTGAAAACGACAGCAAATTGCAGGAATTGTTTAACCTCGCATTGAAACTGTCAGACGAAGACGCTGGAGATGTGTTAAGCAGACTTATTCGTTCTTATGTGGAAGAAGTAATGAGAAAACAACTTATAGTCACCTCAACCGCAACCAAAGTATCATCCACCGTACCGGAAAATAGTAAAGCGCTTAACAAGTTGCCTAAAATAGCCGATAGAAAACACCAAATTAACCATAAAATTCTAAGAGCATTTTTCTTGTGCGAGGTAGATGGCTTGGCGAGCAGAACAAAAATGGCACAAGTATTTCTATCCGAAAACCCAGATAAGCCAGCTTTTTCATTTGAAAACAACCTTAATAGCATGAATACCGAGGCAGGTAATTCACACGGCAAATTTTTTGATGTTAATGGTGATGTTGTGTCTTTAGCAGGTGAAGTAGATGGCATGGCAAAAACATATCGGCATTGTTTTTTGTAAGCGTATCGGTCATTTATACAATAACAAAGATTGGAGGGTGATATAATGAGAATAGCATTAATCTCTTGTTCTAAATCAAAAAGAAGCTATGCGTGTATGGCAAAAGAGTTATATTCAGCAAGTGAATTGTTCAGTGTTTCTTATAAATATGTAAAAGCTTTGAAAGTGGACAAAATTTACATACTATCTGCTAAACATGGACTAATACATGAAGATAAGATAATTGCTCCTTATGAATTATCGATGAAAGATTTGCCTGACAATAGAAGAATTGACTGGGCAAACTATGTGAAAAAACAGATAGATAATG
>CAYJDN010000177.1:1462-4756 GCA_964368925.1 uncultured Desulfovibrionaceae bacterium
TTATCATATTAACCGGAATGGATTATTTAACACCGTTAATAAAGGTGAAAGCCTTTGATAAATTTTCTTTTCCACTTCGTGGCATGAATTTTGGCACAAGAATAGCTTATATGAATAATGAGATAGAACGATTAAACAGCCCGACGCCTTGTACAAGTGAACAGTGCTTGATTTTACACAAGTTGTTCAATGAAAGCCAATATTATAACTTTACAGAAATTAATAATATCAGTTTCAACAATGGCATTTACATTGTTTTTGAAAAAGGTGAAACATATAATGGTTACAATAGAATTGTTCGTGTCGGCACACATAGGTCACCGAATAGATTAAAAGCCCGCCTAAGAGACCATTATCTTTCCCAAAATAAAGACGGAAGTATTTTTAGGAAAAATATTGGTAAGGCGATATTAAACAAGCATAAAGATAAGTATTTGGACATATGGAAGTTGAATACATCAAAGCAAGAAAATATGCAATTTGTTGACCACAAAATACAACGTGTAATAGAAGATGAAGTTTCAGAAGTCCTACAGCAAAATACATTTTTCACTGTCTTTGAGGTAGTGGACGTAGGCGAACGGCTACGACTTGAAAGCAGTATTATTGCCACGTTGAATAAGTGTGAAGATTTTAAGCAAAGCTTATCTTGGCTTGGGAATTACAGCACAGAGAATGAAATCCGAAATAGTGGAATGTGGTTAAAAGAAGGTTTAATTGATATTCCTTTAACCTATCAAGAACTCTCGATTATTGCAAATATACTTAATACCGTTCACGTTCCTTATCACCATACACCCCAAAATGCGCAAGAAGTATTAGTAGAAAATACTAACATTCCACACCCTCCAACGACCACTATCGCTGACGTAGTTAATTTTATTAAAAATATCCTCTTGTCAGAGCGTGAAAAAGGTAAAAGTGACTGTATATTAATTTCAGGAGAGATTGCAAAACAAATGGGTGTTTCACAGCGAATGCCTACAATTTGTAATGCAATGCGAAAAATAATGGGCTTTAGAGATGAAGTAATATATCAACCACCAAAGGGGAATGGAACTACATTGAAAATTAGATACTTCTTATAGTTTGTTAATTTCCTTATAAAACTGGCAAGCAGGGCAAGTGTGTACACACCTTGCAAATTGGCAAGCAGGGCACGTGGTGTGCCACTTGCATGTTTGCCGCTTGTTGGGGTGACCCCAAACCCCGTAAATTTTGAAGCAGTTTTCAAAATTTATACGCACGGAAAATCCGTGCGAGCTACGCCCTCTTGCGAGTGCTGAAAGGCGAAAAAAGCAGTCGGATTTTACGATACTAACGATGGTTAAAAGCGAAAAATACTATCCGTTCTTAATTTGCCTGTTATGCAAAATAGAATTGACATTTATTCAAATATTGGGTATAATGAAATTAACCCGATAAGGAGGTGTTTTAGATGAAAGAAGTGGGTAAAAAACTTCGCACTTTGCGTGAAAGTGCAATGATATCGCAAGCGAAATTAGCAGAGATTTTAGGCTCCACACAATCGAGCCTTAACCGCTACGAAAGTGGAAATGCCACTCCGACCGTTAAGCTGTTTCGTGCCTATGCCGACTACTTCGATGTGTCGATGGATTACATCTTCGCAAGGACAGATAAGCCGCAAGGAACAACCTATGAATATAAACCGAAAATTGCGACAAACAATGACCAGATGAAGCAGTTTATTGAGATGTGTTTTGACCCCAATTCCCCCGTCAGCACCAAGATGAAAGAAACGCTTTTTCAAATGATGACAGGCGGTGATGCAGAGTGAAAGATATGCTGTATTATCCTGGGTTTGAGGTTAAAAATGAAACGTGGCTTAAGTTTGCTTTGTTATATTTTGACTGCTTACGCCCAATAATTCCATACACCATACGCTCAGAAGAAAATTACGTCAGCGATAGTTTTCTTAGAATAATGCACGAAACAGATTTCATATCTCCGTTTAGACCTGATTACACTGAAGGGAATATAGCATCAGTATTAGCGTGTAATGAATTTGATTTGTATCTTAAAAACCCTGAAAGATATGGTTCGTTCTTTGGAAAATCGTATGCAAGCAATCTGGTTGAAAAATGGCAGACACCTCAAGCACAAGTGACAACACTGTTTGAGGGTAAGTATTCAAAGATATTTTTTGATTATTGTATCGAAAACAGAATTGCATCACAATGTCGAGAGGGTATAAAAATATCCAACGACTTTGCATTTGTGTATATGAGCTTTTTAGCTGATATTATATCCAAAAACAATGAACTGGATATGATAACGGACAGCTCACAATATTCATCAATTTTATTAGAAAATGATAAGAAAACAAGTAAAGCAAATCAAGTTAATACATCAGTAGCACGAAACTGCATTGAGCTTATGATACCGAGCAATCTCAAAAACGTCCCAATGCAAGAGATTATAAAGTTACGAAATAGTAGAGGGTTCAATGAAACAAGAAAAGCATACACGACCGAATTAGCGGCTTTTATTATTGCTAAAGAGAAAGAAGATACGAGCTATTCATTAGATAAACTTCTGTCTTATAAAAACGATTTTATTAAGTTCTTTAATAATACGCTTACCTTTTTAGCAAGTGCCACTGTGACTGCATATAGCATAAAAACTTTAGCGGATGGAATACCGGGAAATGAATTACTACCGATGGCAGCCGCAACTTTTATAGATGCCAAAGCACTTGCAGATATATGTAGCGATTTTCCGGATTTTGCCAAAACAATTAAAACGAAACATTTAGCAAGAAAGTATGTGGCAAAAATAAGCAGATTAAACACTAATCGTATCTAAAAAGCGAGGTGAAAAATATGCGAGCCATAATTTACGCACGTTACAGCTCCGACAATCAGCGTGAAGAAAGCATCGAGGGGCAACTGCGTGAGTGTAAGGAATTTGCCGACAGACAAAACCTCACGATTATCGGAACATATATTGACAGAGCCTTATCCGCTAAATCTGACAATCGCCCCGAGTTTCAAAAAATGATTGCCGACAGTAGCAAAAAACAGTTTGATGTTGTGCTTGTTTGGAAGCTCGATAGGTTTGCGAGAAACCGTGTTGACTCGGCTACTTACCGTGCCATACTTCGCAGAAATAACGTGAAAGTTGTGTCGGCAAAAGAGAATATCTCGGAGGGTCCCGAGGGCATTATTCTCGAAGCAATCTTAGAGGGTATGGCTGAATATTATTCCGCCGAATTATCTGTTAAAATCAAGCGTGGACAAACTGAAAACGCTCTCAAATGTCGATATAACGGTG
>CAYJDN010000178.1:0-4742 GCA_964368925.1 uncultured Desulfovibrionaceae bacterium
AAAAACAAAAAATATAATTACTTAATCTTTCCAGAAGCTTGGAATGAAGAGTAATAAAATTGTGAATATTTCCAATCTTCCTATGAGCATGATGATAGTGAGCAGGAATTTTATAGGAGCTTCGAAGAATTGGTAGTTGAACATTGGCCCTACTTTTCCAAAGCCTGGTCCAGTATTTGAGAAAGCTGAGATGGAGGCTGTGAATGAGGTTGCGAAGTCGTATCCGAATGCGCTGATGAAGAGTCCGCCGAGGAAGGATATTCCCACGTATATTATAGCGAAAGCCATGACGGTATTAAGTATTTCTGGTGCTATTGAGCGTGATTGGTATTTTACGTCATAGATTGCTCGTGGGTGGAGCACACGCAGAACTTCTTTATAAGCGGCTTTATAAACGAAGATGCAGCGAATGACTTTCACGCCGCCGCCTGTTGAGCCTGAGCAGGCGCCCATGACCATGACAAAGAGAATGAGTGCTTGTGAGAAGAACGACCATGCCATGTAGTCGGCGGAGGCGAAGCCTGTACTTGTGCAAATACTGACAACTTGGAATAGGGCGGAGCGCAGGGCTTCTTCAATGGTGGCGTAACTTTTGGAATAGAGGAGATAGAAAGTGATGAGTAGTGAGGCTAAGAGAATGACGATGGAATATGTTTTGAATTCAGTATTTGCTCGAAATATTGGTTTATTTCTTGAAATAAGTGTTTGATAATAGAGCGAGAAGTTGACGCCAGCAAGGAACATAAATAAAATAATTGTCCATTGAATAGCGGGACTTACGTGAATGAGCGATGTGTTATAGGTTGAAAAGCCACCTGTTGCAAGAGTGGCGAAAGCGTGGGCGAGGGCGTTGAACCAATCCATACCTAAATACATGAGTATTATGGTGAGTAAAATGGTGAAAACTAGGTATACAAGCCATAAATAGAGGGCTGTATCGTGCATACGAGGGCGCAATTTATCTTTTTGCGGGCCTGTGGTTTCGGCTTTGTAGAGCTGCATGCCGCCCATGCCGAGAATGGGCAGTATGGCTAGTGTGAGTACGATAATACCCATTCCGCCGAGCCAATGTGTGAGGGCACGCCACATAAGCAGGCCACGTGGAAGTGCTTCAATGTCGGCTATAACGCTTGCTCCTGTGGTGGTGAAACCTGAAACAGATTCAAAAAAAGCATCAGGGAATGAGAAATTTGCGGTTAGAATGTAGGGTAATGAGCCAGCTAGGCCAGCAGTTATCCAAGAAAAGGCAACAATTGCAATACCTTCACGAGCGCTAAGGACAATTTCCCCTTTTGGTTTGAAGGCAAAAGTACCAATAATGCCAAAAGAGAGCATTATGAGTGCTGATTTCATAAGTGCTAGTAATGATTCATCATAATACCAAGATGTGAAGATAGGCAAGGCCATAGCAGAGCCAAGAAATATGAGCAACATACTTGCAACAAAAAGTATGGTTTTTATTTGCATAGAGCACCTAAAATAAAAATTTGAATAGGCAAAATGTGAAATAGTGCATTGCTTATATACATTTTTTAAGCTTTGTTTGCAAGAATTAAAAAAAGCATTCTAAGAAGTTTGAATGTATTAGAAAAATAATTTTAAAATGCAAAATGCGCTTAAAATTTTACTATACATATGAATAAAGAAAGTGTATAAGCACGAAATATATATTTTATAAATTCTAGTGGGGTTTATTATGCGTTCTAAAATTCTTTATATTTTGTCTTTACTCATGCTTTTAGTAGGGCTGTTTTTTTCTGCTTGGAATGTTTTTGCAAAAGAAAGTGTTTTTTGTTTGACAGATGGCTGTCATGTTGTTGATAATTTTACTATTTTTGGTTTATCACTTTGGGTTTATAGCCTTGTCGCTTGTGTTATTTTTGCGCTATTATTGCTTAGAAAGAAAATAAAATTGGCGCTTGTGCTCTTAGCTCTTGCTATTATTGGCGATACAGTACTTTTAGTATTAATGCTCTTTACAGCTCCTTGTTTTAATTGCTTAATTATTGCATTTATCTTCGCAGCAGCAACAACTTTTCTTGCTCTTATGGAACAAAAAAGCATTGTGCTTGGCTTTGTGGCTTTGTGGTTTACTTTCTTTATTATTAACGTAGGCGCATTAGTTGGAAGCATGGCACAACCATTTGCAATATATGCAAATCCTGCAAATGTTGATGATCCACAAAATGCGACAATGCGTATTTATTTTTCTCCATCATGTCCATCATGCGAAGAATTAGTAAATCTTTTGGGCAGCTTAGAAATGACTACTCAAAGTGATATTTCATGGTATCCAGTGACTGAAAGCAGCGCTGACATCGCATTAACACGCCAAATGAATGACTATATTGCTCAAGGCATGGATTTAAAACAAGCTTATAATGCAATGTTAGCGAATCCAGAAAGTTTTGCATTTGAAAATATGGCCGCTGATTTTATTATGCAAATTCGCCTACTTGTGAATCAGGCTCAGTTGAGCGATAGGGGCACAAGTCGTATCCCATTTGTAGAATATACTGGCCTACCAGGGCATTTTAAGCAAATGGGCTCACAAGTTGTAGCTCCTACGCAAGTAGAAGATGTAAATTCAAATGGAATTGAGTTAAAATCTCCAGATGAATTGATGAATAATTCTAACGATCAAGGTAATTCTATTCTTAATTTTGGTGTAGATTCTTATTGTGATCAAGAAAGTGAAGAACCTTGTTAATACAGTAAAGATATGAATATAACGCTTCAAAATCTATATAAATCTTATGGGAATAACGACATTTTGTCGGACTTTTCTTTAGACATTGCCGCAGGCACTCGCCTTAGTGTTTGCGGCCCTAATGGCTGTGGTAAATCTACGCTTATACGCATTATTGCTGGTGTTGATAATGCGGACGCTGGCCGAGTGATAATGCCAAAAGGCTGTAGAGTTGGCTATGTTGAACAGTCTTTGTCGCAAGATACTTTGAGTAAAAATCTTTTGGAGTGGGTACTTGATGTACTTCCTGATTGGCAAGATTTTTGGACTGAGTGGGACAATGCGCATAATGCAAATGATGAAATAAAAATCAAGGCCTTAGTAGAAAAACAGCATGATATTGAAGCAAGATATGGCTATAATCCTGAGCAAAAAGCACAAGAAGTCCTTTCAGGCTTAGGCTTTTCTTCAAAAAAATGGCATAAACCTATAGCAGAACTTTCTGGTGGCTGGCGTGAGCGTGCAAAATTGGCTAGAGTTCTTGTGGCTGGCGCTGATATTCTCTTGCTCGATGAACCGACAAACCACCTCGATATGGACGCAGTTGAATGGCTAGAAGAATTTCTATTGGCCTATAAAGGCGTACTTGTCTTTGTAGCGCACGATAGATATTTTATGGATAAAATCGGCACGCATATTCTCTATCTTGGTGCTTCTAAACCCATTTTTAGAAAGACAAATTATTCTAAGTTCTTATTATTGCAAGAAGAAATTGAAGATCAAAAAGAGCGAGAAGCAAAAAAACTTTCAAGTGAAATTGAAAAGAAAATGGATTTTGTTCGCAGATTTGGAGCAAAAGCCACAAAGGCAAGGCAAGCAAATTCTAAGCTGAAAATGGCGAAGAAATTGGAAAAAGAATTAGGCGACTATAAGCCTGAAGCAAAAAAACGTGAGCTTTCCTTTTCTTTTCCAGAAGCCGCAAAATGTGAAAAGCTTGTGCTTAGCGCTGACAAATTAGATTTTGTCTTCCCTGATAATGTTCGTGTATGGAAACCTTTATCTTTTTCCCTTTTTCGTGGGCAAAAAGTGGCTCTTGTTGGCTCTAATGGAGCAGGAAAGTCGACTTTATTGAAAATTTTGGCTGGTGTAACTCAAAAAAGTGGAGGTTCGCTCGCCTTTGCTTCGCAAGCAAGGCTAGGCTATTTTTCACAGCATCAAGGCGATATTTTTAACCCTACTGGTAATGTTATCGGAGAAATTCGCCGCCTATCAGATCCAAATTGTACAGAAGAAGAATTGATGAGTGTGCTTGGCTTATTTATGCTTGGGCAAAAATATTTTGAACGCTTAGTAAGCGGACTTTCTGGCGGTGAAAAAGCAAGAATGGCTCTAGCTTTACTCTTCCTAAAGCGCTCGAATTTTCTCATTATGGACGAACCTACAAACCATTTGGACATAGAATCTCGCCAAGCTCTAGTTGAAGCACTCGATGCCTACGATGGTACTTTACTACTCGTGGCGCACGATAGGTATTTATTATCACAAGTAGCTGATGATATTTGGGAAATTAGCGCCGATGGTCTAGTCGAGCATGAATATACTTTTGAAGAATATTACAAAAACCGAAAGTTTTCTACACTCTCGCAAGCTAAAGAAGAAATTGAAGAAGAAAAAGCAACTCAAAACCTTTCTCGTGAAGAATTAAAGCAGTTAAAAAGAGAACAAGCCGACGAACGTAATAAAATTTACAATAAATTAAAACCACTGCAAGCAGATTATTCTAAAAAAGAAAAAGCCTTTGAATCTTTTGCTCAAAGACAGCATGAAATTGAACAAATGTTAGGTGAGGCCGAAGTTTTAGCTAATTCAGAGAAAACGACTGAATTGTTAAAAGAATTTCATATCTTAGAAAAAGATGTGGAAAAAATTATGGAAGAATTACTGATGCTTGAAGAAGAAATCAATAGTTTGGAAGCAAGGCGTGCTGAATTAGTGTTAGAGTAGTAGAAGATTTTTTAAAAGGCATGGACTCCACGGGCTTCGCCCTCTGAGT
>CAYJDN010000179.1:0-906 GCA_964368925.1 uncultured Desulfovibrionaceae bacterium
GTTGCAGAAGTTGTGACTGAAGATTTGCCAAACGATTTAGTGGCTGACAAATAATGAATTTAGGCGTATGGCCTAGGGTATATTTTTAATAAAAAAAGCAAAGTAAAAGCTAACTATTATGCTTATACTTTGCTTTTCCTATATTCTTTTTTTAGAATATTATGTATGATTGATAGCAATTTGCAAATTTCAATTTCTATACGATATCTTCTATACGATATCTTCAATTATTCAAAATGCTTTTTAAAACGAGTAATCTTAAAATTCTTATTATTACACAAGTCGTTATAAATATTTCTTAATTGTTTCGATTTCTTCATTGTCCTTAAGCGCTTTCTTTTGCTTATCAATTTCGCTTTTTTCAGCGTTTTTAAGGGCTTGTTTTCTTAGTGTTTTATATTCATTTTGCCATGAATCTACAAATTCACCTTTATTTTTGAGAAAAACAAGAAATTGCCCAAGCCTACGAGTCGCTTCAAGCGGGACAACATGCTCAAGTTCACACGCAACATCGTCAGCTTCTTTATCTGTAAGTTGAAGGATATTTTGAAAAAAGTCTTTGAAAATGTCATGCCTATGGTTCAGATCACGCCCAATTTTGCGCCCCTCATCTGTGAGATGTATAAGGCTATACGGTTCATAAACGACTAGATCCATAGCTTTAAGTGTTTTTAATGCACTTGTAACGGTTGAGCGAGATACATTTGCTTTTTCTGCTATAGTACTAGCTCTTGCGGCACCTTGAGTGCTTTCTTCACAAAATATTATTTCTATATAATTTTCAAGCGTGCTTGAAATATTGATCTCATCTTGTTTCATGAATCCCCCTAAACTAGTATTAAACTATGACGGATAATAGTATATTATGTCAAAGGTGTCAACGTCTTTATATTATTTGACATAGTT
>CAYJDN010000179.1:916-4725 GCA_964368925.1 uncultured Desulfovibrionaceae bacterium
TTTTTTTCTCGCCCAATCTATTATTTAGCCTTTTAAGCAAATTATTATCTTTCAAAAAAATGCTCTACCCTATCTCATTTTTGTTCAAAACAAATTAAGGAAAATGTTTTATATTTATGCACTTTATAGCATTTCAAATCTCTTATTCAGTATCAATAAGATTTTTAATAATTGCGTCCTCTTCGCAGTTAAATTCACGAATGAACATGTCCCACATAGTAACAAATAAAGTTGTGATAAGTGGTCCTATGACAAAGCCATTTATACCAAAAAGACCAAAGCCGCCAAGAGTGGAAAGTAAAACTAAATAATCGGGTAATTTCGTATCCTTACCTACAAGAATTGGACGCAAAATATTGTCGACAAGACCAATAACAATCACCCCAAAAGCGATTAAAATAACTCCGCTCATAACTTGTCCGCTCACAAGAAAATAAATCGCCACTGGCAACCAAACAAGAGCCGAACCGACCAAAGGAATGAGTGATAAAAAGACCATAAGCGTGCCCCATAGCGTCGCATTGCTTATGCCTAAAATTGCAAAAATAAGCCCGCCTAAAAAGCCTTGAGCCACAGCGACAGCCAAACTGCCTTTAATCGTCGCTCTTGTTACAGTAGCAAATTTTTCAAAAAACACAGCTTCTCTAGTGTCACCAAGCGGCAAAGCTAAATGCAAGTAATTTATGAGTTTTTTATTATCTGTAATCATAAAAAAGCTCAAATAAAGCAAGAGTGCAAGAGTTGACAAAGAGCCTAGAATACTGCCGCCAAGGGTCGGTACATAATTAGCGAGCAATGTACTTACAGTAATGATTGCCTTTGTGACATGCTCTCTTAATGATACCATATCGACATTAAATTTTTCCAATAATTGCAAAGTGTAAGGAAATGTTGTTTGTAAATCTTGGAAAATTTGCTCAGCTGATATTGCCTGCCCTTGCAGATAATTATAAAAACCTATCGCTTCTTGTACTGTAAGCACAGCCACCCAACCTATTGGAATAACAACAAGAAAAATAATACACAATAAAGTACACAAAGCAGCTAGATTTTGATTTGAAATTTTTCTTAGAAATTTATTATAAAGTGGCGTAAAAACGATAGCTAAGGCAATTGCCCAAAAAATTGACGTAAAAAAGGGCACCATAAGCATAATAAAAGTGAGAGTGACTAATAGTAATAAGCCCAAAAAAGATCTATATTCGATTTTTCCAACCATATATTTTTCCTTATATTTTTCCTTACTAATTGGTTTGTAGGATTATCCTTAGAGCATTTTTTAAAGTGCTTTAATATTTTCCCTCAAGAAAAATTGTTTCTTAGGATTGTACCCTTTTAACATATAACTATAATAAACACAAATATGGCTTTGTACACAAATTTAACCTTATTTTATAATCACCATATATTACAGATAGATATAAAAAAACCACTTACTTTAGTAAATGGTTTTCGTTTCTATAAATTCATTTTTCAATTATGCAGGCCTAAAGAGTGCCTATTCAAATATTTCCTTTACATATTCAACGCTTGCATTAAGTGTCATTTGATTATTATTCAAACTAAGCGCCATGAAATTTTCATCAGGCACATCAAAAGGAGCCTTAATTCCAAACAAACTCGCAGGTTTATAGCCAACTCTTGGATAATATTTTTCACTGCCCAAAACAACAATAATATCATAGCCCAATTTTTCTGCTCTTTTATGCGCTTCCTGCATCAAGGCAGTACCAATGCCCTTTTTTTGCATTTTTGGCGCAACAGAAAGAGGCGCAAGAGCAAGTCCACACACATCGCCAATTTTAGCCTTAGTGAACATAATATGCCCCACTATCTCATCATTCTCTAGTGCCACCAAAGAAAGTTCTTCAATAAAACCAGTACTTTTCCTCAAGTTCTTCACTAAAGTTGATTCATTGCCATCAGTATGTTCTGCATTTTCAAATGCTTCTTTTACTAATTGTTCAACTTTTTCATAGTCTTGCATTTCTTCTTGTCTAATATTCATTTTACCCCTCATACACATAACATCTTGAATTTATTTGTTTATTCTATAGGCAAATCATTCATTTTCAAAAAGCTCAACTTATCCATATAACCCCTTTGAAACACGATTTTCCCATCAATTATATGAAAAAATCCACACCCTCTAAAGCCCTTTGGATCTTTCCATTCCATAATAGCCCACTCGCCATCTTCAAATATATTATCAAGAATACAGACCATATCAGTCAAGGCAAATTCTTCTTCAAATCGTGTATAAATGGCTTCCTTACCAACTATTGGTTCCGTTACTACTTGATGATTTATCGCATCTGTCGCATAAAAATCTGCAAGCTTCTTAGCATCAGCAAAATTGAAAGTATCAATCCAATTAAGCAAAACTTCCTTAGGCGATATATTTTCCCCTGCGATTTTCCGCTTATACACAATGCGAGAACCGCCATCGCCCTCAACTTCACCACAATTGATAAAACCCATCTTTTGATAAAAACGGTTGGCACGTGGTGAACTTGTGAAACATTCTAGTCGTATCTCGTCATAATCTTTGAATATAATATTTCTTGCGTAAGCAATCAATTTTTGAGCAATGCCCTTTCCCCAATAAGCAGAATCCACACTAAGCCCTTGAATTTCGTTGTCATTTGTAAAAATAAAGCCAATTATTTTATCATTATCTAAAACAACACTTGCATTTTCAAAAATACTTGCTAAATCACGCTCACAAGCGCCACTAGACAAATATTCATCAGCGATAGCGTTGCCAAGGTGCGTTCTTTCATACGTATCCACCGTTTTGCAGCCAAGCGCAAGCACAGCCGATTTATCTTCCTCAATCGCCTTTCTTATTTGATAAGCCATCAACATACCCTTCTATACATAAATCACTATAATTATAGTTAGAGTGTGTTTCTAATTATTTCCATTATAAGCAAAATCCCAAAAGAGATATTCATACTTAGAGCAATTTATCATTACTTCTTCTAAATGTTTGTATTCTTTATCTGAAATACATTCGCACGCTTCATCAATCATAGCTAAAAGTTCATTTTCGCTATCTTGATATTCTTTAGCAGAATATGCTTGAATCCAACCACCGTAAAATTCATGTTTGATATCTCCACCATTTTCAGCTATATATCTTCCAATATATCCATAACTTACAGCACAAGCTGCAACAGCTACTAATACGTCAGCAATTGTGCCATTTTGTCCAACAGCAATCATATAGCTTGTGTAAGACAAATTATCTAATTCTACAGGAGCGTTATACAATTCGTCTGCGCTCACGCCAAGTTCCGCCAAATATCCTCTATGAACTTCAAGCTCGCCATTTAATGTTAGATTAAGCATGTTCGCAAAAAATGCCATGGTTTTTTCATCTCTACCCTTTTGGACGCCTAATGCAAAAACTTTTACATATTCAAGGAGATAGAGATAATCTTGCACCATATAATATTTAAATTTTTCTTTGCTCAATGAGCCATCTTGAATCCCTTTAATGAAAGGATGTGTATAATAGCTTTCCCAAATTGGCTCAACCGCCTTCAATAATTTTTCAGATGTTTTCATAATATATCCTTTATAATAATTTTAGCACTTTACAATATATGCCCATACATTTATAACTGCACAAGATGCACAAAATGGCAAGTGAGCACTCACAATATGCTAAAATTATTACCTATTTTAGCAATAAAAACAAAATAAGCATGAACTTTATCAGGCTGAATACTAAATGAATTCTTTTGCTATATTCTTTACAAAAAAATCAAAAGCCTTAATCTAGAAATGCACCTTAATATAAT
>CAYJDN010000180.1:0-4708 GCA_964368925.1 uncultured Desulfovibrionaceae bacterium
CTGCCGAAATTAAGCCTCGTGAAAAACAAAGCTCTTCATTTAGAAATACAGCCAATTAAAATACGCACATTTTCTTATTTTTGCATAAAAGCGTCTAATTTCACTTGTTCGCACTCAAGCAAGTCCATTTCATAAAAAAATCATCTAAAACGGCAAGTTATGGATTGCTCACAAACAATAAAATACTTTTTTGTTTTATCAAACAAAATTACATATGACACAAATAAAACCAAGATGGAATTATGATTTCACATCTCTTATTAATGCTACTTTCTATATAGCACACATAAATTAAAAACACAAGCAAAAAGTTTAATCTTTTTATAAATTTTCCTTGTTTTTTGTTAATTTTAACAGGAAAAAGACATTTTTATAGTTTTTTGCATTTATTTTAAGAAAGTGCTATCTTACAAAAGAACAATCTAGGGTGTGTTTCTATTTAATAAGGAATAAAGCATGTTATTAAGCATAAGCCGTCGCACTGACATACCAGCCTATTATTCTGAATGGTTTTTCAAACGTTTGCATGAGGGCTTTTGTTATGTTCAAAATCCAATAAACAGATCACAAATCCAAAAAATTATTATAAATCCACAGCTTGTAGACGCTATGATTTTTTGGACAAAAAATCCTAAAGCCATGCTTCCCCGCCTCAATGAGCTTGAGCAGTATCCTTATTATTTTCAAATAACGCTTACTTCCTATGCTCAAGATATTGAAAGCAATTTACCTCAAAAGAAACATATCATTAACTCTTTCAAAGCTTTATCAGAAAAAATTGGCAAGAATCGTGTGATTTGGCGCTATGATCCTATACTTTTAAATGAAAAATATACTATGGATTATCATATAAAATATTTTGAAATTTTAGCTAAAAATCTTTCAGAGCATACAGAAAAAGTTATTATAAGTTTTATTGATTATTATAAAAAAATTGATAAACACTGGAAAAAGTTAGGAATGCGACTTATAAACAATGAAGAAAAAACTACTATTGCTAAGGCTTTTTCTGAAATTGCAAATAGTTATGCTATTAAAATTGAAAGTTGCTGTGAAGAACTTAATCTAGAAAATTATGCTATTACTCGCTCAAAGTGTATTGATGAGCGTCTTTTATCAGAAATATCAAAATATAATTTAAATATTCCTAAAGATAAAGGTCAAAGATTGCGTTGCGGCTGCGTTCAAAGTGTGGATATTGGTATGTATAATTCATGCCTACACGGCTGTAGATATTGCTATGCTTCATGCAGTGACCTGTCTATTCAAAATAATGTAAAAAAGCATGATTTAGACTCGCCACTTTTAATTGGATATCCTCCTCAAGATCGAGTAATAAAAGATAAAATCCAAAAATCTTATAAAAATAATACATACATTTCACTTCTATAATAACTATAAAACTATAATTTATTTCTATATAGGGTGTGTTTCTAAAATAATTTGCCTTAGCAGGAAAACTCAAAAACTCCTTCAACTTGACTTTAGCATAAGCACGTAATAATATGGTTTTAATTACTTTTAAATTATCCTAATTTATAAACCTAATAACAGCATTATTTGCCTTGGAGGATTTATGGAAAAGAAAGAAAAAAGTGTTGAAGAGATGTCTATTTGGGAAGACGCCCAAAAGATGATTGTAAAAGCAAAAAACGATGGCGTAGAAACGGCATGGGACAGATTAGCACAACAAACTCCGCATTGTAATTTTTGCGAACTTGGAACTACCTGTAAAAACTGTATTATGGGCCCATGTAGAATAAGTGCAAAGGCTGCTCCTGGCGGTAAACTTTCCCGTGGTGTATGTGGCGCTGATGCTGATGTTATTGTCGCTCGTAACTTTGGCAGATTCGTAGCAGGCGGTTCTGCTGGTCACTCTGATCACGGTCGAGATGTGCTTGAAGCATTTGAGGCTATTGTTGAGGGGCACACAAAACATTATTCAATCAAAGAAGAGAAGAAGTTGATTCAAATTGCTGGCGAAGTTGGCATCAATACTGAAAATCGCCCTCTTCAAGATATAGCAAAAGATTTAGTTGATGTGTTTTATTCAGATTTTGGCAGTAGAAGAAAGGCGGTAAGTTTTATTTCTCGTGTGCCTGAAAAACGTCGTCAAATTTGGGAAAAGCTCAACATTACTCCACGTGGAGTTGACCGTGAAATAGCTGAAATGATGCATAGAACGCATATGGGTTGCGACAATGACGCACCCAACACGCTGCTTCATGCGGCTCGCTGTTCGTTAGCTGATGGTTGGGCAGGATCAATGATTGCTACAGAACTTTGTGACGTAATGTTTGGAGTGCCAAAACCTCGCATGTCTACAGTAAATCTTGGCGTCATCAAAGAAGAAAATGTAAACATTCTTGTTCATGGGCATAACCCTATTGTTTCTGAAATGATTTTAGCAGCGGCTCGTGATCCTAAATTGATTGAGAAAGCAAAGGCGAATGGCGCAAATGGTATTACTGTAGCGGGTTTATGCTGTACAGGCAACGAAGTTTTGATGCGTCAAGGCATTCCACTTGCTGGCAATCATTTAATGACAGAACTTGCGATTGTGACTGGTGCAGTTGAAGCAATTGTTGTTGATTATCAATGTATTATGCCAAGTTTAGTACAAGTTTCTGGCTGTTATCATACTCGTTTTATTGATACAGCCGATAAAGCTCGCTTTACAGGCGCAACACATTTTACAATTCATCCTGAAAATGGCAGAGAAGAAGCTGAAAAAATTGTTCAAATTGCTATTGATGCTTTCTTGGAACGTGATAAAAATCGTGTAGAAATTCCAGTTGAACCAGTTGAATTAATGACAGGTTTTTCAAATGAAGCGATTTTAGAAGCATTAGGCGGCACAGCAGAACCATTGTTAGACGCCATTAAGGCTGGCAGTATTCGTGGTGCTGTGGCGGTTGTGGGCTGTAATAATCCAAAAGTAAAGCAAGATTCAGCCAATGTAGCGCTTATTAAAGAGCTCATTAAAAAAGACATACTTGTGCTTGTGACTGGCTGTGTGACAGGCGCTGTCGGTAAGGCTGGGCTTATGCTTCCACAAAGTGCCGATCAAGCTGGCGAGGGGCTAAAAGCCGTTTGTAATGCTCTTGGCATTCCACCTGTTTTACACATGGGAAGCTGTGTGGATAATGCTAGAATCATTCATCTTTGTGCTATGCTTGCAAATGCTCTAGGCGTTGATATTTCAGATTTACCAGTGGCAGCTTCTGCGCCAGAATGGTATTCTGAAAAAGCGGCGGCCATTGGTTTATACGCTGTAGCTAGTGGAATTTACACACATTTAGGCTTGCCACCAAATATTCTTGGTTCAGCAACTGTGACCGACATTGCAGTAAATGGGCTTGAGGGCTTAGTTGGTGCGGCTTTTGCTGTTGAATCTGATCCTATCAAAGCAGCTGAATTGATTGATAAAAGAATTAGCGATAAGCGTGTAGGCTTAGGATTAAAAGCATAATATATTAAAAATCAAGATTTAGAGAGTGTACGCTCTCTAAATCTTTTTTGGCTATAGATTATATATTCGCTTGTATTTCTAAAAATACAGCCTATACACAGTGAAATTTGGAGAAAACATGAAAATAGCTGTAGCAGGTAAAGGTGGCGTCGGTAAAACTACTATGACAGCACTTTTTGCTGATTATTTAGCTCAAAAAGGGCAATTTGTATGGCTTGTAGACGCTGACACTTCTCTTTCACTTGGCGAAGCTTCTGGCATAGACAAAAAGGACATACCTGAACCACTTATCAGCCGTGAAGATTTGCTTATGGAGCGCATATATCCATCAAATTCAGCTATTATGGATCTTAATCCAAGAGTAAGCGACTTACCTCAATCGCTTTCAATTTCTCTGCCAATAGGCGAGAGTCAATCATCTGAAATTCTTGGAGAAAAACATCTTTTAGTTATGGGCGGAGTGCAGGCTGGCGGCGGCTGTGCTTGTGCTGGCAATGCCTTATTAAAGGCTCTATTAGCGCATTTAGTGCTTGAGCGTGAGGAATGGGTGCTCGTAGATATGGAAGCTGGTGTCGAACATTTAGGCCGTGGAACTGTTTCACATGTTGATTATTTATTTGTCATTTCAGAAGCAAGCATGCGAGCTTTAAATACTGCCGCTGAAGTAGGAAAAATGGGGCAAACACTTGGGTTAACTAAACAAATTCTGATACTCAATCAAGCAGAGAAAGAACTATGCTCACAATTACCAGAATTTGACGGCTTGCCTTCAACTTGCTTTGCTATGCCAAGCTTAAGCGCATTGAAAAAACGCCAACTCTCCTCCCCATCTGTATTAAACCTTACAGAAGACAAAGAAATTATTCACAAATTCTTTGATGAAATATATGCGTACATAGCAGAAAAAAAATAATCTTTGTAGGGTGTGTTTCTAAATTAATTCTTTTGTTTTTTGGTGATGCAGCCAAAATTTCTTCTACAAGCTAAAATTAACTGTATTACAAAAAACTATTTTTGCCAAAATTAGGCTTCGTCAAAAGTTTTTTTCTTTCGGTCATTTATGTTTGGATAAACTCCCTCAAGAAAAAAACTTTGTTCCTTGCCAAAAAGTAAAAGCTCTTAATTTAGAAACACACCCTAGAAAAATAGAAAAATAGGAAAATATGGAAAATATGGATAATAAAAAAAGATGCGCATGGGTTGGGGATATTGAATTATTTATTCCCTACCATGATA
>CAYJDN010000181.1:0-4680 GCA_964368925.1 uncultured Desulfovibrionaceae bacterium
CTGGCGACGATATTGTTTACATTGGTGATAAACCTGTATCTGGTGGCAAACAAAGTCAATTTGAAGCAAGCATGTCTAATGCGACACTTCGCACTGACGACGGCGCAGATACTGTGAATGTATTCAAAATGGACAATGCTACTATCGAAACTGGTAATGATGCTGACACTGTTAACGTTGGCTTTATGACAGGCGAAAATAGTGTTATCAGAACTGGCGAAGGTGCTGACAGAATCAATTTCCTAAATGGCGTTAATGAAGGCAAAGTTTTTGCTGGTAAAGACAATGACATTATTGACATTGAAAAAGGCGTTTACACAAATGTTACGATAAATGCTGGCAAAGGCAATGATCAAGTTTATGTTGATGGCGATGTTCACAATTACGCCCTTATTGACGGCAGACAAGGCAATGATTACATCGAAATTGGTGGCACAGTAAAAGAAGAAGCTAAGATTAATGGTGCTGCTGGTAATGACAAGATTATCGTAAACAATCTTGAAGGTACTATTACTACTGGTAAAGGCACAGATACAGTAAACGTAACAAATGTTTCTGATACTGGCTATATCCACACTGGTAAAGGCGCTGATACTGTTTCAATTGGTACTATGGCTGGTGGTGAGCTTTACACAGCTGAGGGCACAACAAAGACCAACAGACTTATTGGTGAAGATGGCAATTTAGTAAGCCTAGGAAAAAATAGCGTATATAGATTCAATGGCGACTATGTAAAAATTGACACACTTGAAGCTGGTGAAACTTCAAATCCAATAGTAAATACTGGTGTAGACAATGACTATGTCAACATTGGCACAATGAGCGCTGGCGAAGTAAACGGCGATACTGGTGCTGATATCTTCATGGTTGAAAATATGAACGGCGGTAAAATCATAGGTGGCGAAGACGACATCACTCCTCCAGCTTATGGCGTATTTGACGAAGAAAACCCTGATGATGTTATCATTATTTCTAATATGAATGATGGTACAGTATTAGCCAAAGGTGGTTCAGATACTATTACTGTTGAAAATGATATGATTGGCGGCAAGATCTACGCTGGTAACCAAGCTGATAGAGTTTATGTAGAAGGCACTATGAGCGCAGGTACTATCGACGGTGGCGGCAGCAATGATGAAATCACTGTAAGTGTGCTTAATGAAATAGATGAAGATGCACCAGCTATAATAGACGGTAATGTTGGTGATGACACTATCAATGTAACAACCGTACATAATGGTACAGTATTAGGCGACGATGGTGACGACACTATCAAAGTAAGCTCTATGACTGGTGGCTCAATTTCTTCTGGCGCTGATGATACTCTTCGCACAGATGACGACACTGTTATTATTGGTAATGCTCAAGCTGCTGTAGCTGATAATAAACCATCAATCACTACTGGCGCTGGCGCTGATAAAGTATATGTTGGTTATGAACTTGACGATACTGACAAAGCCATTTCTAATACAAGCGGTTTAATCAATAGCACACTTGACACTGGTTCTGGTGATGATGAAGTTTATGTAAATTATATGTCTAGATCAGACATTCAAACTCACGATGGCGAAGATAAAGTTTATGTTGACAATCTTGCTATCGGTAATATCGAAACTGGCGCTGACAATGACTATGTTGACATCGGTACTATGCAAGCAGGTTCAACTGTAGATACCGCTAGCGGTTTAGACGAAGTTTATGTAAATGTCATGGACGGCGGCACTCTCACTACAGGCTCTAATAGTGAAGTAGAAAAAGATACTGTTGATATTGATCTTCTACGTGGTACAAGTAGCGTAGTTCGTACTGGTGCTGGCGAAGATGATGTAACTATTGGCAATATGAGCGCTGGTATTGTTTACACAGAAAATGGCGAAGACAACATTCACATTACTGTTAATATGACTGGCGGACATATCAAAGCTGGTTCACAAGACGACTATATTAAAGTAAATGGTAATGTAACTAATGGCGCATTCATTGAAGGCGAAAATGGCCACGATATAGCAATCGTAGATGGCGTACTTTCTGACGGCGGTACACTAAAAGTAAATGAAGCTGTAGTTGGTACTATAGCTGACGGCGGTAAAATCATTTCATCTAGCGTTTCTTATGAAAAATTTGAAGTAACTAATGAAATGACTGGTGGTGAAATCTCTTCTGATAAATACGCTAATGACGCTAATAGCAATAGAGATGATATTGTCATCAATAAGATGTCTGGCGGTGTAATAAATACAGGGCATACCGATGAATCTGTCGGTGATGACTATGTAGTTATTGGCGATGCTGAACTTCTTATGAACACAAAAGCAAACACAGAATTTGATGTAAACGACAGTTCACTTATTGGCGTAGACAATATCTATTACGGCGAAAGCACAAAAAGAGAAAATGTTGGTGTGGCTATTAAAGTAGATTACAACAACAACGAAAACGGCACAGGTAATTTCAGTGGTGGTACTGTAAATGCTGGTGGCGGTAAAGATACTGTTGTAGTAACTGGCACAATGAGCCAAGCTGACGCTGATGTTGATACAGTTATCAATTTAGGCGCAGGACACGACACTGCTATCATAGCAAACATGGCTGGTGGCGCTCTCAATACTGGCGAGGGTTCAGATACTGTTTATGTTGAAAACATGACTGGCGGTACAATACTCGATACTCTCAATTCTGAAGAAGTATACAGAAATTATAATGTTGAAACTGGCGTTATAAGCGATGAGTTCCTCTCAACTTCTGATAAAAACATCAAAAACTTTACTGGCGACTTCATCAAAGCAGGTTCTGTTTCTGGTGATGCTGAAATCAATCTTGGCCATAACAATGACATTACTATTGTAGATGGTAATGTTTCTGAAAATGCTATGATCAATCTTGGCAGTGGTAATGACTATGTAGAAGTTAATGGCACAATGTCTGGCGGTACTGTAAAAGTTACTAGCGGCCATAATGTAATTGACATCAATGAAATGACTGGCGGTAAAGTTCTTGGTGGTTCTGGTAGCGATGATGTTGTTATCAACACTATGAATTCTGCTTTAGCTTCTGGTGGTCAAGTATATGATGTTGACACTGGTGCTGGTGTTGACTCTGTAACAATCACTAACATGATTGATGGTAAAGTTTATACAAATTCAGGCGATGACGTAATCACTATCGGTGTTGAAGGCCAAACTGGTGCTGCAATGACTGGTGGCGAAATCTTTGCTGGCGCCGGCAATGATGACATCATCATTCACGGCGATATGGCTGGCGGTAGAATTTATGGCGACATCGTAGAAAAAGCTGGTAGCACAAGTGGTATTACTGAAAGTGGTACAAATTCTTACCACTATACAGGTAGCGACTCTGTTACTATCAATGGTTCAATGCTAGGCGATAGTATTGTTCACCTTGATAATGGCAAAGATATCATTACTGTAAATGGTGATGTCACAGATAACAGCAAAATCTATTCAGGCAATAGCCATGATGGTGCTGGTACTGGCGATAATGACGGCGCACATGCTGCTATTGAAAACGATCAAACTTCTGGCGTATTTATCAATGGTACATTATCAGGAAATGCAATTGTATATGGTGATGATGTTATTGTTCAAGATATGGCTGGCGGTAGCATTCAAACTTGGGAAGGCGATGACGAAGTGGTTATCACTGGAACAATGAGCGATGGCGAGATTCATACCGACAATTCTTCTCAAAATGTTGACCCTGGTTATGATAGATACGGCGACGATCTTGTAAATGTAAACACATTTACTGGCGGTACAATCAACACCTATAACGAAGATGATACAGTTATTATATCTAGCTTATCAGATGAAAATGGCCATGCTACTCCTGGAACTGCAAAGATTGACGGTGGCGAAGGAAATGATACATTCGTATTCAATTCTGCTGCTGGCACAGAAGGCAATACAATTAGCCTTAACGCAGGAACAGTAAGCACTTCAACTCAAGTTGAAGCAACCATTAAAGGCTTTGAAAACGCAACTGGTGGCGCTGGTGACGATAGAATCACTGGTAACACTGGCGATAACATTCTTATTGGTGGCGCTGGCGATGATACTATTGATGGTGGCGCTGGCTCAGATACCATTACTGGTGGCACTGGCTCAGATACCATTACTGGTGGTACTGGCAATGATACTTTCGTATTTGTTGCTGATGACTTCACAGCTGATGCAAAAGACTATATCAATGATTACACCATTGGCGATGATAAGCTCATGATCCTTGGTAATGAAATTGACATTGAAAACTTTGTTCCTTTCACTCAAGACGGTTATACAGTAACTGCTGCTGATACGAATGAAGGATTAGTGTATACCTTGACTGATAAAGATGGCGTGTCACAAGACATCATCTTAAAAGGTCATTCAATGGAAGCTCCAAGAATTGAAAGTGATGCCAAAAATGACTATAACATTGATGAAGCCATTATTGGACAACAAGCAAGCGGTAGCTTTACTGTTAGCGATGTTAGCGGTGTAGCAAGTATTGTTATAGCTGGAACAACTATAGCGATGTCAGACCTTACTACTAATGCTCAAACAGTAACATTACATGATGATGCTCTTGAACTAACTCTTATCGCAACTAAAAATGATGGCGTTTATACAATAGAATATGATGCTGAACTTCTCAAAGGCATAAACCACGGCGATAGCGATA
>CAYJDN010000182.1:0-4639 GCA_964368925.1 uncultured Desulfovibrionaceae bacterium
AAATTTAAATTTTTTTCCTAAATAATTCAATTGTCTTATCAACATAAAATAATGCATAATGTTTTCTGATATTTACACGCTACAAAACTGTATTATTTCGCTTTTTTACAAATTGATAATTTAATGTAACATCAGATTTATTGTTTTGTGAATTATATAATAAATAGAAAACAAAAGGGTTTATGGCTAATATTTACTGATTTATGCTTTATTTACAAACATTATATTAATATAGAAAAACATTACACACAAAAAAAGCCCTCTAAAAGGGCTTATAAAATTTTATTTGTCGTAGCTTTTGAAAATTTATATGCGTACTTTTTGGCCGTGATTGTGCATATATTCTTTGATTTCTTTGATCGTATACTCATCATTATGCACTATCGAAGCAACCAAAACAGCACTAGCGCCAACATTTAGAGCATCTACTAAATGCGCTGGTTCACCAGCTCCCCCAGAAGCAATGACGGGAATAGATAAAGCTTCGCATATCATCTTTGTCAAATTCAATTCATAGCCTGTTTTCATACCATCAGCATCTATTGAATTTAAGCAAATTTCCCCTGCGCCTAATCTTTCACATTCCTTTGCCCATGCCAAAGCGTCCTTGCCTGTATGCAATCTACCGCCATGTATAACAATTTCATAACCTGATGGAATTGCAGAACTTACTGGAACTTTCAAAACGTCCATACCAACAACTATAGCTTGCGATCCAAAGGCATAAGCACCCTCAGAAATAAGTGTTGGTTCTTTAACAGCCGCTGAATTGAGCGAAACCTTTTCAGCACCAGCCAAAAGCACTTCACGCATGGAAGCTAAATTTGAAATTCCACCACCAACGCTAAAAGGAATAAATATATTTTCCGCAACCTTAGAAACTATGTCAACAAAAAGGCCACGCTTTTCATGTGAAGCTGTAATGTCATAAAAAACTATTTCGTCAGCGCCCTCTTCATAATATTTCTTAGCGCTTTCAACAGGATCGCCTATATCAACATTCCCTTGAAATTTCACACCCTTAGTGAGTCTACCATCACGCACATCAAGACAAGGAATAAGCCTACGTGATAAATGTTCTTTTACTATCATCTTAGCCTCCTACTTTCCTATATTTCCTATATTTTCTTTATTTGCATAACAGTAGCTTGCGAAATTTTTCAACAATTTCAAGCCTACAGCGCCACTTTTTTCTGGGTGACATTGCACAGCCCAAAGGCCATCTTTACCATAAATTGATGCAAATTCTAATCCATAATTCGTTGTAGCTAAAATCAATTCCTCAGCCACTTTATTATAGTAGGAATGCACAAAATAAAATTCATCGCCTGATTCAATTCCCTCAAAAAGCGGACTCTCTTTCTTAATTTCAAGAGCATTCCAACCCATATGCGGAATATTTATATTCTTATTCCCATCTTTTAAATCTTTTTGAAAAGCAACACAAGAACCCTCAACAATTCCAAGCGTTTTTGTATTACTTTCTTCTGAAAAACCTAAAAGTATTTGTGCGCCTAAGCAAAGACCTAGCAAGGGAATTTTTTGTTCGACTATCTCTTTGATAATACAATCTAATTTATGCGACAAAAGATAATCCATAGCCTGTGCAGCCGCTCCCACTCCTGGAAAAATGACGCCATCAGCATTAAGCAATATTTCGGCACTATCCGTAATAATACAATCAATATTTTGCGCCATCAATGCTCTATAGACAGAAGTTTGATTTCCTGCTTTATAGTCAAGAATTGCAATCATTACTATTCCTTACCTTATTTATTTTTTGGTGCAGACAAAAGAGGAAGAGAATTATTAGCCTTATCATAGTTTTCTATTGTTGGTATTGAAATTGTAGGGCTTTTTATCGTCGGCTCTTGTATTGTTGGCTCTTGTATTGTTGGCATTTCTGGCATACTTGGCATTTGCATTTTATCAGGCTCAGGCATAAGAGGAGCAGACAAAAGAGGTAATGAGTCCATGCCTTTCACGACACTAGGTACATCAACAGTAGGTTTTGTATTTGTAGGCATAGTCGGCATTGTAGGCATTGTTATATTTGGCATTGTGGGCATATCTGGCCCATCTTTCACTGGCAATTTTGTTGTTGTAACGTCCATTTTCAAGCCATCGGGCATACTATGTTTATTTAGAAAATTATCCCATTCTTCATGGCTAAGTAGGTCATTTTTATCAAGATCTATAATAGCAAAGGCCTGCTCACTCATGTTAGGGTTAGCGTCCATAAATTCTTTCAAACTCAACATAGAATTTGAATCTGCGTCCATGGCCTGAAAGCGAACATCGGCAAGAGCTGGACGAGCCAAACACAAGCAATTAACGACAAAAAGGCCTAATAATAAGGCAAAATTTTTCTTTAGCATTTTTTTCTACTTATCTTTCATATTTTTATATACGTGTGCAGTGCCTTTGATGACATTCCACACAAGGTTCTTCTTACTGTTTTTAAGGTACACTTTTTCAGTGCTTTCGTCAATCAAAGGGATTTGAGGGATTTTGTCTAAATTTGAACCAAAATCAGGCAATGCATCTACATCTACTGTTTTTAGTATTATTTTTTTAGATTCTGCTTGCTGTTCTCTTATACTTTCACTTAGCTCTTCCGCTTTCTTTTTTTCTCTTATCAATTCTGTTTTTTTAGCAGCTTCACGAGAAGAAATTCTTTCCTTATGTCTTTTATTTACAATATTTTGTAAAGCATCGCCAAAAGTATAATTTGCTTGAGTAAAATAAGAATTGAAATGCCTTGCTATTTCTTGAGGATTTTCAGTTGCTAAACAAGCATTAACTATAGCTGTCATTTCCTTAGCCGCAGGAAAAAGATTTTCTAAGGTTTCGAGTTTCTTCACAAAATCGTAAAGTCTATTTTCTCTTATGTACTTACTTATATCCTTTGCAAGAGGGTGCATAGGATATTCCACAAGCTCGTCATATTCCAGCGCTAGTTCAGACATTCTTATATTTTCATCATTATAAGCATAATATCTAATCGCATCTTCAAGATGTTTGATTTGTCCTTTTTTATCATTATCCTCTTTACTTATGCGTGCTAATTCTTCATGTGCCCTAGCAGCAGAAATGCTATTATTCGTCGCTTTATTCAGCAAAGCAATAGCTTTTTGCTTTTGTCCTCTTCTTATAAGTTCAAGTCCGTCATGCAATGCCGTTTCTGGATTGACTCTTTCTGGCCTTATGTCTTGCGAAAGGCGGAAATCTTCAAGTAGAGCATAAAAAGCTTTACTGCTAGGCGTAATTCCTTTGGTATGGATAAATTCTAATAACTTTTCACGCCTAACATTCTCAAACCATTTACAATATCTAATTGTTTCTTCTAATTCTATGCTTGTAAAAGGCCTTGTTAATGTTGCTGTAAAGCCATGTTTTAAATATTCAGCGCTTTCTTCTTTATTAGAAGCAATAAAAACAAGTGGTTGATGTAATAAAAAAGGGTGTTTACGAATAAGCTTTATAAATTCTAGAGCAGAAATATCAGAAAAATTTCTTTGACAAAAAACAAGAGTATCACGTTCAAGCCTGTTAATATGCACATCAGCAAGCTCCAAGGCAAGCTCAATTCCTGAATTTTGCGTAAACACTTGCTTAAAACCAGCATGCTTAAAGGCTTGTTTATCTACTGTAGAACTCAATTCATCTCGAGTGAGTAGGATAATCTTATTAAATAAATCGTACATTCTTTTTATTTTCTCTCTATGATGAGCTATACCCTTTTTTCCCCATACTTTCAAGTTTTAAATAAAAAGGCAGATTATAAATCTGCCATTATATTTATGGATTACACAATTGTCGATAATCCCATGCCAAAATACGAACCGTCTTCACCATGACTCATTATAGACGATGACGGGTTTATATTAAATAAGCCCGACATGGCTTGAAGTTCAACCCTGCTCACTTCTAAATGCAGAGCTATATCTTGGCTTGTTCGAGCAACTTCTAAATTGTCTAAATATTGCACTTGCTTAAATTCTTCTACCAATTCAGGATTATCACGGAAAAATTGTTCAATTTTAGCTTTATCTTCTGAATCAGTAATAACTTTTATGCCGTCATTTTCATAATCTGTCACAAGCTGATATTCAGTACTAGAATGTATGCCTAATTCGCTTAGTCCTTCTTCAACTTCTTTTGAAAAATTTGATTTCATAGTTTCTGTGAAAGACATAATTGTTGAAAAAGTCACTCTCTGACCAGCTTCTAAACCTAGCCCTTCCATAACGGCTTGGGTTGCTTCGGCTAATTTGTCAATTTGCGCCATACCATAAGCAGATTGCGCTTTTTGCGAGGAAAAAGTATTTTTTGACGCAACACTAGAAGTACTATTGCTTTCTGTGTTTTCTTCGCCATTCAAATTCCATAAGCTATTCAAAGAACTTGAAACTAATAAAGAATTTGTAGTGTTTGTGATTTGTGACATATTTCCTCCAAAGGAAAAATTTGCTTATTTATGCTATTATTCATGTGATTAAGCAAATATTATGCCAAGTAATATGTCAGTATTTTGTCTAGTGTGTGTTTCTGTATATCTATAGAAATATTCTTACTTTATAGCTATGATTTTTTAGCTATATTTCTATATTTTCGAATATCACGATCTTATTTTAAT